>DATCTE010000327.1:0-6071 GCA_036568085.1 Thiobacillus sp. | reverse complement strand
GGCATGGGCATGAACCTCGGCTGCCGCAGCCGCACGCCTGCGGAACAGACCTGCGGTTGCGGCAATATCGACAGCGCGATCAGACGGTACGCGCCACCACGGTGCGTTCGAAAACCTCGATCTGGTCACGCGGCTGGACGTCATTGTAGTTCTTGACGCCGATGCCGCATTCGGTGCCGGCGCGCACTTCGCTGACATCGTCCTTGTGCCGGCGCAGCGATTCGAGTTCGCCTTCGAACACCACGACGTTGTTGCGCAGCACGCGGATCGGCGCGCTCCGGCGCACCACGCCGTCGATCACCATGCAGCCGGCGATGGCGCCGAACTTGGAGGAACGGAACACGTCGCGCACCTCGGCCAGACCGATGATCTCTTCCTTGATCTCCGGCGACAGCATGCCGTTGATGGCCTTCTTGACCTCGTCGATGACGTCGTAGATCACACTGTAATAGTGCAGATCCACGCCCTGCTCCTCGACCAGGCGCCGCGCGGTCGTATCGGCGCGCACGTTGAAGCCGACCATGATCGCCTTGGATGCAACGGCCAGATTCACGTCCGATTCGTTGATGCCGCCGACGCCGCCGGCGACCACATTCACGCGCACTTCATCGGAAGACAGCTTGGTCAGCGAATCGCGCAAGGCTTCAAGACTGCCCTGCACGTCGGCCTTGACCACCAGATTGAGGTCCGAGGTGGCGCCCTCGCCCATCTGCGAGAACACGTCTTCGAGACGGGTCTGACGCTGCTTGGCGAGTTTCACGTCGCGGAACTTGCCCTGACGGAACAGCGCCACTTCGCGGGCCTTGCGCTCGTCGCTCACCACTACGACATCGTCGCCGGCGTAGGGTGTGCCGGACAGACCCAGCACCACCACCGGCATCACCGGACCGGCCTCCTGGATCGGCTGCCCGGCCTCGTCGAACATGGCGCGCACACGACCGAATTCCTGGCCGCTCAGTATCACGTCGCCTTTTCTGAGGATGCCATTGCGCACCAGCACCGTGGCCACCGGGCCGCGGCCGCGATCGAGACTGGATTCGATGATCACACCGTTGGCCGGACAATCCTCGACTGCGGTGAGTTCCAGCACTTCCGCCTGCAGGAGGATGGATTCCAGCAGGTTCTCGACGCCTTCGCCGGTCTTGGCGGAAACGGGCACGAACTGCGTGTCACCGCCCCAGTCTTCGGGAATGACGCCGCGCTGCACCAATTCGTTCTTGACCCGGTCGAGATCGGCTTCGGGCTTGTCGATCTTGTTGATCGCCACGACGATGGGCACGCCGGCCGCCTTGGCGTGTTGAATGGCCTCTTCGGTCTGCGGCATGACGCCGTCGTCGGCGGCCACTACCAGGATCACGATGTCGGTGATCTGCGCGCCGCGTGCGCGCATGGCGGTGAACGCGGCATGGCCCGGCGTATCCAGGAAAGTGATGGTGCCGCGCGGCGTGTCGACGTGATAGGCGCCGATGTGCTGGGTGATGCCGCCCGCCTCGCCGGCCGCGACCTTGGTGCGGCGGATGTAGTCGAGCAGCGAGGTCTTGCCGTGATCGACGTGGCCCATGATGGTGACCACCGGCGGACGCGTGACCTTCTCGCCTTCGGTCTCGCCGGACAGCGCGAGCTGCTCTTCGAGCTCGTTTTCCTTGAGCAGCTTGACCTTATGGCCCATATCCTCGACCACGATGGCCGCGGTCTCCTGATCCAGCATCTGATTGATGGTGACCATGGTGCCCATCTTCATCAGCGTCTTGATCAGATCCGTGGCCTTGAGGGACATCTTCTGCGCCAGCTCGGCCACCGAAATGGTTTCCGGAATGGCGACTTCGCGCACGATCGGGGCGGTGGGCTTTTCGAACGCGTGACGGTCACCCCCGCCGATGCTCATGCCCCCCCGGCCGTGGGACGGCTTCTTTTTCTTGCGCCGGCCCGCCATGTCGGCGGACACATGCAATTCCTCGCGACCGTAACGGCTGCGCGGCTCTTCGGCATCGCCCGCCTTGCGGCCCTTGCGCGGCGGCGCACCGGCCTTCTCCTTTTCGGCGGCCTCCTTGCGCTTGGCCTCTTCTTCGGTCTTGAGGCGCGCGGCCTCCTCGGCGAGATGCTTCTCGAGGTCCGCCTTGCGCTTGGCCTCTTCTTCGGCCTTGAGGCGCGCGGCCTCTTCACGCTGGCGCTGTTCCGCCTCTTCGCGTTCGCGACGCTGGGTCTCGTCCTCTTTGCGGCGTGCCTCTTCGGCGGCGCGGGCCAGCGCGTCTTCCTCTTCGCGGCGCGCGCGGTCGGCGGCCTCTTCCTCGACGCGCTTCTGCTCGTCGGCCATCACGGCGCTACGCTTGACATAGGTGCGCTTGCGGCGCACTTCGACGGTCACCGTTTTGGTGCCCGCCGTGCGTCCTGTGCCGGTCGGCACCTTCAGTTCGCTGTGGGTCTTGCGCTTGAGCGTGATCTTCTTGGGCTCGTCGACGGTCAGCGGGGTGGTCTCCTGCTTGCCATGGCTCTTGCGCAGGAAGGTCAGCAATTCGAGCTTTTCCTCGTCGCTGATGGTGTCGTCCGCAGTGGACTTGCTCAGTCCAGCATCGTCCAACTGCGACAGCAGCCGATCGACCGGTATTCCGACGACATCCGCGAATTGCCTAACCGTAACTTCCGACATAGTGTCTCGACTCCTGGAGGACTCAGCCCTGCTGCTCTTCGGCGAACCAGGGGGCACGCGCGGCCATGATCAGCGCAGCGGCACGTTCCTCGTCCATACCCTCGATATCCATCAACTCGTCGACGGCAAGCTCGGCGAGATCTTCCTGCGTGACGATGCCGCGGCCCGCCAGCGTGTAGGCCAGCTCCTGATCCATGCCATCGAGACCGAGCAGATCCGCGGCCGGCTCGTGTTCTCCGAGCGCCTCTTCCTTGACGATCGCGCGGGTCAGCAGCACATCGCGGGCGCGCCCGCGCAGTTCCTCGACCATGTCCTCGTCGAACTCCTCGACCTGCAGCAGTTCGGCGGCGGGGACATAAGCGATCTCCTCGATGCTGGAGAAGCCCTCCTGCACCAGGATGGCGGCGATCTCCTCGTCGACATCCAACTGTTCCATGAACAGCTGCTGCAGGGTCTGGCTCTCGGCCTCGCTCTTCTGCTCGGCCTCTTTCTCGGTCATGACGTTCAGTTCCCAGCCGGTCAGCTGGCTGGCCAGGCGCACGTTCTGGCCGCCGCGGCCGATGGCCTGCGACAGCTGATCCTCGGCGATCGCCAGATCCATGCTGTGCTCGTCCTCGTCGACGACGATGGAGATCACCTCGGCGGGCGACATGGCATTGATGACGAACTGGGCCGGATTGTCGTCCCAGAGAATGATGTCGATGCGCTCGCCGGCCAGCTCGTTGGACACGGCCTGCACGCGCGAACCGCGCATGCCGACGCAGGCACCGACCGGGTCGATGCGCTGGTCGTGCGACTTCACCGCGATCTTGGCGCGCATGCCCGGATCGCGGGCGGCACCGAGAATCGAAATCAGGCCCTGGCCGATCTCCGGCACCTCGATCTTGAACAGTTCGATCAGGAATTCGGGCGCGACGCGGCTGACGAACAGCTGCGGACCCCGCGGCTCGGAGCGCACTTCCTTCAGATAGCCCCGCAGACGGTCGCCCGGACGCACCGATTCGCGCGGGATCATGTCCTCGCGTGCGACCAGCGCCTCGGCGTTGCCGCCCAGATCCAGATAGACACTGCCGCGCTCGACGCGCTTGACGATGTCGGTCACCAGCTCGCCCTTGCGCATACGGTAGGCTTCGACGACCTGCTCGCGCTCGGCCTCGCGCACCTTCTGCACGATGACCTGCTTGGCGGTCTGCGCGGCGATGCGGCCGAACGCCTCGGATTCCATCGGCTCCTCGATGAACTCGCCGATCGCGACACCGGGCTGGAGCTGCTGGGCGCGGGCGTGCAGCACCTGACGTTCCGGCGATTCGAAATTCTCGTCTTCGTCGTCGACCACCTGCCAGCGGCGGAAGGTGTCGTAATCGCCGGTCTGGCGATTGATGGACACGCGCGCGTCGATCTCGCCGCCATGGCGCTTCTTGGTCGCCGAGGCCAAAGCCGCCTCGATAGCCTGGAAGATCACTTCCTTGTCGACGCCCTTTTCATTCGATACGGCGTCCACCACCAGCAGAATTTCTTTGTTCATGACTACCCGTCTCCGCTCAGGGAAGCGTCAGATATCCGGCACCAGCCGGGCCTGCTCGACTTGTTCCAACGGCAGGCTGACGCATGTTCCGTCCTGCTCCTCAATAACGACCTGCTGCTCTTGCAGCCCTCGCAGGAGGCCGCGAAAATTGCGCTGTCCCTCGACAGGAAAACGCATCCGCACCTTGACCTGCTGACCGGCGAAGCGCTCGAAATCCTGCGCCTGGAACAGCGGCCGGTCCAATCCCGGCGAGGACACCTCCAGGGTGTACTGCCCGGGAATCGGGTCTTCGACGTCCAGCAGTCCGCTGACCTGGTGGCTGACCGCCGAGCAGTCATCGACCGTGACGCCTTCGGGCTTGTCGATATACACCCGCAGCAGACTCTGTCTGCCGCTCGGGCGGTATTCGACGCCCACCAATTCGCAACCCAGGGCGATGACCGCCGGCTCCAACAAGTCCCGCAGATTGAAGGGATCCTGGCGCATTCGCCCGCTCCGGAAACAAAAAATGGGCCCAAGGCCCACTTCACGCGCAGCGCACATTTTCTCGACCCGCCCGGCCGGCAAGTATAGCCCGGCGCACCGTAACATCCAAGGTGAGTCAATGCGTTGCGCGCACCCACCGCGTCACCGCAAACAAAAAACCCCGCTGGCGGGGTTGGGTCGGAGGGCGCCTCGCAATGCCCCGCGCAGTGAAATCACCAGCCACGCGGAGACGCGGATTATAGGTTGCTTGTGTTCGAGTGGCAACCGTAAACCGCGTTTCGCGGTCATGCCGTAGTGCCGCACCGGCTCCTCTTGTGACCGGTATGGATTTCGCAGACCATGTCGTGCCGTTCACCACAGAGATCGATGATGATCACAGAGTCCATGCACCGTCACCGATATCGCAGGGCCTCCGCCGCACGAACCTGGTGCAGCGAGAATCTCCGTGGCGCACCCGTAGCATGGCTGCGCATGCTGTTCGTACTCGTCGTGTTCGTCACACTGAATCTGGTCGGCGGCCGCGCTGCCGCCGATGGCGATGAGGCCGAAATCTGGCTCCAAGTGGACACCGAGAGCCAGGTCCTCCGCGTCATGCAAGGGCAGAAGATCCTGCGCACCTATGAGGACATCGCCATCGGCCGCGGCGGGCCGACCCGCGACAAGCGGCACCTGGACGGCAAGACGCCGCTGGGCGAATTCCACATCAGCCGCATCAACAACGATTCACATTTTCACCGCTTCTTCGGCTTCGACTATCCGCGCCTGGATCATGCCGAGCGCGCACTGAAAAAGGGCTATCTGGACGCCGAGGACTATCTGGCGATACGCCAGGCGATACGCGCCGGACGCGTGCCGCCGCAGAACACCCCACTGGGCGGGCACCTCGGTATCCACGGCATCGGTGCCGGCGATCCGGAAATGCATCGGGATTTCAATTGGACCAATGGCTGCATCGCGCTGACCAATCGCGAGATCGACGAACTGGCCCAATGGCTCGCCCTCGGCGTCAGAGTCGTGGTTTATTGACCCAGGCCACTTGCGTTTTGATGTGCGACCGAGGAGAATTCGACGCGTTTTCAAAGAACAACGGGACCCACGTCCCAACGATCCCCAAACCTTGCATTAGAGGACACCACTGATGAACATGAAGACTGTAGCCGCTGTTCTGGCGCTGATTGCGGCCACCGGTCTGACCGGTTGCGCGAGCACTTCCGACGTCCAGAGCCTGAAGGATCAGGTGGCTCAGGCCCAAAGCACCGCCGACGCCGCCGCGAAGGACGCCGCCGATGCCAAGGCCGCCGCTGCCGCTGCCCAGGCGACCGCTGACGAAGCCAAGGCCAAGGCCGACGAAACCGACGACAAGATCAATCGCATGTTCAAGAAGGCGATGTACAAGTAAGATCCGTCGTCATG
>DATCTE010000326.1:0-8395 GCA_036568085.1 Thiobacillus sp. | reverse complement strand
CCCCGTCGCGCATCCCTATACTGCGCGCCCACTGTGCCTCGATGGCGGAATCGGTAGACGCAGCGGATTCAAAATCCGCCGGTGGTAACACTGTGGGGGTTCGAGTCCCCCTCCCGGCACCAGTAATTACGTGGGTTTTGTGCGTTTTCCCCGCTCCCGGACTTCTACGATTCCGGGTCGACTTCTACCGTTTTTCTGTCCGTGGAACCGCCTCTCGGGGGCCAACCCGGGAGAACATGGCATCTGAAAATCTAGCGCACGTCCCCGTCGCGCCCGCCCGGGAGCCGGCTCTGATATCGGGGCGCCTCGGCCTGCTTCATCCCGTCAGCGGCCGTGAGTTGCCGGCTCGTGTCGCCATCCCAGGTCGCGTTCAACGGCAATTCGTTTTCGACCCGCAGCGCTGCAGCAAGATACTGCTCCAGTGTGAGGTTGGCAGTTGAAATGGGTACAGCAACGGCCCGTGGTTTGTTCGTGATTGCCGCTACCAGCGCCCCATTGACGACAACGTTCGCGCGCGCGCCGTGTCCGCCCTGCGTCGGTTTTTTGCGCGCGAGGTTGATCAGCTGGTCCGGGTGGGGTTTACGTTTGTCGTCTTTGAGCACCGGGTAGGTCTGCATCACCAGCGTGTCACCCTGCCAGCCAACCAGAAACGGTTGATTGACGACGGTGACCGGCGTACCCACCGGCACGGCGTCGTAAATGCCAACGATATCCTCCGGGTACATCCGAAGGCAGCCATGCGTGCCGCGCAGGCCGATGCTCGGCGGCTTGTCGGTGCCGTGAATCGCATACTCCGGCCAGCCCAGCCTGAGCGCATTCGTACCCATCGGATTGTCCGGGCCCGGCGGCACCACTTTGGGCAGCGGATCGCCATCGGCCGCATGCTCCTTGCGGATCGCCGGCGTCGGCGTCCAGGTCGGAGCCGCTGTCTTGGAAACAATTCTGGTGCTGCCTTCCGGCGTTCTCCAGCCGGTGCGGCCAATGCCGATAGGATGCGTGATCACCTTCTGCGGCTCGCCGGGTTTCATTTTCGGAAAATAAAACAAACGCATCGCCGCCAGATTGATCACGATGCCCTGTCGCTTCGCGTCCGGCAGCACAAACTCGGTGGGAATGACGATTTCGGTGCCCGCCCCGGGCAGCCACGGATCAACACCGGGATTGGCGCTGACGATTTCCTCGTACCCGACATTGAAACGACGCGCGATATCCGACAGCGTGTCCTCATCGCGCGCCCTGACGACCTGCACGCTGCCGACCACATCGTCCCCGGGGTTGAGGGTGAATTCGTGCATCGCGACCGGCCTCGGCAAAGCCGGCACCGCATGGGTTGCCAAAGCCGACATGGCATTCGCTTCAGGTCTGCCGAGCGACTGGCAGCCCGCGAGCAGGACCAAGCCCGCCAGCGTGGCGTAACGGATGAGTGACGAAATTCTGGGCGGCATGGACGTGCCCCTTTCCAACGGGTGCTGATTAATGGGAGACGCAAGCAGATGGTATATGGATCCGGATTGTGGATGAACCCCGCCGGTTCTGCAGACGCCCCCGGGCCCAAAAATTTGGGCCTCAGCTTCGGCCGACGATCAACCCTTCACCGCAAATACGGTGGCCTGGGCTTGGTTGTAAGCGGCAGCCGCCTGAATTGCTGCGCCAGGTTGAGGGACAGGCAGAAAGCAGGCGAAGTCCACAAACTGAAATTCCCTTTGTGGCGGGCCACAAGCCCGCAAATCAGGCTCAGACGGGGGTCGGTTTTGGATTCGGGCCGTAATCGTTCGAGCCTTCCTTGCTATCGAGGAGCATGAAGACAAGCAGCACGATGGCCCCGATGAGCGGGACAAGCAGGATAAAGAACCACCAGCCGCTCCGCCCGGTGTCATGAAGCCGCCGCACTGTTATCGAGAGGTTCGGGATCAGCGTCGCCAGAGAGTAAAGCCCCCCCAGCAGGCCCATTCCGGCCGTTTTGCTGTATGACCCCGCGATAAGATCCGCAATCATGAGCGCGACGCCGATACCGAGGTTGAACAGAAAAAACATCCAGTATTCCTTGCGTCGCGAACGGCCGCTGAAATCGAAATACTTCTGCCAGGCCATCAGATACCAATCCATAGATTCCTGCCTCCCTTCCCCGTGTCTTGTTTTGGACAGTCCGCACGCGGGGTTCCAGCCGACTGTCGTCACGAATTATCCGCGATTTGTTCCGTGCGGAACCACACCGCTGCACCCAGCGACATGCTGCAACAAGTTGCTTCAGGTGTGCCACCGATGCCGATCATGCCGGTGCGGGATTCACATCCTCGGCCCGCAACCGACCCACTTCGCCATAGCGGCCCCCCGCAAAATGAACTGCTAACATGTGCGAAATGAAGATATCCGCCCTCTGCTCATTCCTCGTCCTT
The DNA here is from genome assembly GCA_036568085.1 of Thiobacillus sp. Lineage (GTDB taxonomy): Bacteria > Pseudomonadota > Gammaproteobacteria > Burkholderiales > Thiobacillaceae > Thiobacillus. Next base: position 5,999 of record DATCTE010000326.1, on the reverse strand, counting down.
CTGGTTGCCGCTGCAACGGCAATGGCGGGCACCGTGCAAAGCACCAATCCGAACAACGGCTTGTCCAACTGGCAGTCCGCGGACACGCCGTTCAGCCTTCAGCTTCTTCAGCTCATGCCGGACAATGTGCGTGCCGTGTATTCCAACAAGGGCTTCCCGCCCGCGCTGGTGGAGGAAATGGCGGGCTACTGCATGTTCGGCTCCGTCATTCGCAACCTGGCCGACGAACCCGTCAGCTACGACGTGGCCGACTGGCGCGCGATCACCGCCGATGGCGTGCGGCACCCGCTGCGGACGAAGACCGAGTGGCTGAAGATATGGCAGAGCCAGGGTGTGGATTTCGGCTGGTCCATCCTGCCCGCGGCCCAGACGCTCGAAGTCGGCGACTGGGGCCAGGGCTTCACCACGGTCAAGCTGCCCCATGGCACGCGTTTCGATCTCGATTACTCCTGGAGGCAACATGGCAAAACATTCCACGCCATTCTCAAAGGGCTCCAGTGCGCCCCCGAACAACTCCCCGTCCCACCCCGCAAACCCTGAACGGCGTGATGCCCTGATCAGCCTGGGCGGGCTCGGCCTTGGCCTGCTGATCGCAGGCGCGGCGCGTGCCGACCTGCCGGAGCCGCCGCTCACCCACACAATGGCCCCGGTCAAACCGCCCAGACCGGCACCGGACTTCAGCCTGCCGGACGTGGATGGCAAGATCCACACGCTCTCCGACTATTCCGGCAAGGTGGTGATGCTCAACTTCTGGGCGACCTGGTGTCCGCCCTGCAGGCGTGAATTGCCCTCCATGGAACAGCTGTATCTGGACCTGAAGGGCAAGCCATTTCAAGTTCTGGCCTGCGACCAGCAGGAAGACGGCGATACCGTGTTCGCCTTCACCGGCCAGCTGGATCCGGCACCCAGCTTCCCCGTGCTCCTGGACAGCAAGCGCGCCGTATCCAAGGCATACGGCGTCCCCGGCCTACCCACCACCTTCCTCATCGACAAGATCGGGCAGATCGCCTATCGCGCCGTAGGCGGGCGTGAATTCGGCCACCCGGCGATTCGTGCGCTGATAGAGGAACTGATGGCCGCCTAGACATAGAGGCGCAGCCATGGGGACATTCTGCGCTGATACGTATCGGAAACCGCATCAGGACCGTTGGGCGAGTCCCAGTTACACGCAACCCTGGTTTATTCAGTGTCTAGCCGATGCCGCGCTGCGCAGGACGTGCCGGATGCTCTTGCAGGCTGGTTTCGCATGGCCGTCCGCATCGAACAGCAACGCCGCGCCCTGGCCAGGGAAGAATTCCGGTATCCATGAATAGCGGTCGCTCACGCCCCAGGTGGAAAAGCTGCGGCACTGCGGCACCGCCAGGCAGGCTTGCAGCATGCCGCCATACAGCACAGCCTGTTTCCTGAGGGCCGCGCGGCTTGCCGGCAGGGGCAGCATCACGTCCATTTCGGTGATGTCGGTCTGCAGCCCGAGCGCGGCCAGGCGCTTCATGTTGATGCGCACGTCCTCGGCACGCGGCGCGTCCTTCAGGCTCACGTGCATCTGCAGGCCTACGGAATCGATCGGTGCGCGCTGCCGGCGCAGGTCGGCCACCAGCGTGTAGATGCCGTCTGACTTGGCGCCGGCGCCCTCGCCACCGTAGTCGTTGTAGCGCAGGCGCGCCTGCGGATCGGCCTCGTGCGCCCAGCGGAAGGCCAGGGCCAGGTAATCCGGGCCGATACCGCGCGACCAGAAGGTCTCGCGCGGCTTGCCGTCTTCGCCCACCGCCTCGGCCGCCACGTCCCACGACGCCACGCGGCCGCGATAGCGCGTCACCAGCGTCCGGATGTGTTCGTGCAGGATGGCCTTGAGTTCGTCCGGGCTGAAGTGGCCTTGCGTCAGCCAGTCCGGCAGCTGCTGGTCCCACACCAGCACATGGCCGTTCACCTGCATGGCGTGCGCCTCCGCAAACGCGATCAGGGCATCCGCCTGCGTGAAATCGAAGCGTTCCCGTTCGGGCTGCACGACGGAGAATTTCAGCGCGTTTTCCGGGGTGACCAGGTTGAATTCGCGCGCCAGCAGCCGGGCGTAGGCCGTGTCGGAACCCAGGGCCTCGACGTCGACGGCGGTGCCGAAACGGATGCCGGCCGATCGCGCCAGGTCGCGCAAGGTGTCGGCCGCTCCCGCAGGCAGCGTGGTGGCGAGCGTGGCCGCGAACACCATCGCGGTTGCGAGGGCGCGCGGGTGCATCTCAGTAACCCCGCAGCGCGGCTGTCCCGGCCCACTGCGTGACGAAGCCGGGCACCGGCGGCGGCAGGGGCGGCCGCAGGCCGGCCTGGCGGGCCCAGCCCTCGAGCCAGGATTCGCCCTCGACGCCGCTGGATCCCGGGGGCGAAGCATAGGCGCTGTCCCGAAGTGCGTCGTCCAGCGAAATGAAGCGGTAGCCGCGTTGCCTGAGCATGGCGGCGAGCGTGTCGAAATAATCCGCGTTGAGCGCGTTGGCATGGAGCACCAGCACGTGGGCGATGGGGCGGCCGAACAGGTCGAGCGCGAGCTGCTCGGCCTGCGCGAACACCGCCTGCATGTAGGGCACGTAGGCGGCGCCGATGCGATGTGCCGCGTCATCGTCGCCTTGCGCCTGCGCGCGGGAATAGGCGGCGGCGAACACCCATTCCGCGCTGTTCACGGTCACCGGGGCCACGACATAACCGTGGTCAGCCAGGAAATCCTGAAATGCCCTGCGCACTTCCGGCGTCGTCCCCTGATGCAGGAAGGGATGGCGGAACCAGCGCAGGGTTTTGCCTTTGCGCTGCATGAGGGGGCGCGTGACGGTTTCGCCCTGCAGCAGGTCGGCCTCGAAGGCGTCGAGCGGGATGCGGTTGAGTGAGGGATGGGAATAGGTATGGTTGCCGAGTTCGAAGCCGGCCCTGATCCAGCTGCGCAGCAGATCGACCCGTCGCGGATCGAGCGTGTCGTCGCGAGTCAGCTTCGCTTCGTTGACGAAGCCCACCGCGGGCACCTGCTCGGCCTGCAGGCTGTGCAGCAGCCGGGCGGTCATGGCTTCAAGCTGCGTGTCGTCTTCCGACGGCACTGCGGCAAAAGGCAGGTCGTCGAAGGTGATCGCCACTGCGCGCGCGGGGGGCACTGGGGCAGCCGCGGCGGCGAAGGGGAGGAGGAAGAGGAGAAGCAGGAGCCGGCGTGTCATGCTGCCCCCTCAACTCGCCGGGCGTGGCCGCTCAAAAGCGGCGCGTCAGGCTGAGTTCGAACAGGTGCGAACGGTATCCGGCCGTGGTGCCGCCGCCGTAGCTGGAAAACCCGGCCTTCACGTCGAGGAACCAGTCGCGGTACAGGCCGAAGAAGCCTTCCGCTGCGATGTCGCCGCCGCTGCGGTAGCCGGACAGGGTGCTGTCCTTGTAGGGCCCGTAGCTGAAGGCCACGCTCACGCCGTCGTCGTCGCTGATCTTCCAGTAGGTGAAGGCGGTCAGCGCGTAGCGCTCGTAGCGGGACGGGGCATAGTAGCCGTTGCCGGGATCGCGGTCGAAACCGAACCAGCGGCCGCTCACGCCGAGATCCAGGTTCAGGCGCTGCGTGCGCAGGATGGCGCGGCGGGGCGCGACTTCGGCTTCCCAGCGGTCGTTGCCGTCGGAGAAGGTGTCATAGGCGAGGCGGCTGACGATGGTGTAACGCAGATCGGGCGTCCAGGTCGCGTCGAGGGTATTGGCACGGCGCTCGATGCCGAGCCTGGCGGCGCGGGGCGATACGGCAAACAGGTCCTGCCGGCGCGACAGGCGTAGCGCAAGGTCGTCCCGGGGCTGCATGTCGGCGCCTGCTTCGTAGATGAAGTGGCTATTGCCTTCGGCGCTGCCGCCGCCGATTTGCGCGTCGAGCGATAGTTTGGGTGATGTGCGGTGCTGGATACCCAGCCAGGCGCGGTTGTAGCCGATGGATGTGCCGCCGTCCGGTTTGGCGTAGACGCTGCCGGTTTTCGTGCGGATCGTCTGCCGGTCGCTGCCGCCGAACAGGCGCGTCTCGGGATTGATCACGTATTCGCCGCGCAGGCCGGCATGGCGGAGGGTGATGTCGTCGGAGGCCGTCTCGTAGCCAAGATCGAAGGTGGCATTGGAGCGCAGAGGCGTGTAAATGAAGCGCGTCAGGTCGGCGGTTTCCTTGCTGTCGAGGCGCAGCCGGGCGACGTCGGCTAGACTCGCCAGTGCTTCGCGCGGGCGGTGCGCGTAATGCAGGGCGACCGTGCGGGTGTAGCCCAGTTCGTAATCGTCGGGGAGGGTCGGCGCGAGTTCGTCGACGAGTCCGAGCGCGGGCGTCGGCCGCTCGGCCCATGCCAGCACGCGCGCCTTCTGCTTGCGGTAGGCGACGTTGTCGCCAAATTTTTCACGGTAGTCTTCCAGCAGTTGCATCGCACGCGCGTAGTCGCCCAGTTCGGTGACGACGACGATGTATTCCATCCATGGCGCCGCGACGTTCGGCTGTTTGGCCAGATAGTCGCGATAGGCGCATGCCGATTCGTCGAGCTGGCTGCGCCAGTACTGCACGCGGGCGATGCCGAGGCGTGCGCCGGGATCGTCCGGCGCAATCGCGAGGATGCGCCGGTAGCTATCCAGCGCGATGGCGTAGTCGCTGCGCCAGGAAGCGATGTCGGCGCGGCTGCGCAGGTACTCGAGATTCTTCGGGTCGAGCGCCACGGCATGCTCGATGGCGTCCGCTGCGTCCCCGGCTTCCTTGTCGGTGGAATAGCTTTGCGCCAGGCGATAGAACAGCGCGTGATCCTGCGGGGCGAGGCGGCTAGCTTCCTTGAGGGCTGCCGACGAGGCGGCGGGATGGTTGCCCAGCGCGTAGATGTCGGCCATGCGCAGCCAGTATGCCTTGCTTGCGCCGAAGCGCTGGCGATACAGCGCGTCGTATTCCTGCACCGCCTGGGTGTTGCCGCGCTCGGCTTCCAGTTCCATGGTTTCCAGCATGGCGTCCTTGTCCTGCGGACGCTGTTCCAGATAGGCGCGGTAGCGGGACGCGGCGGCGTCCTTCTTGCCGCTGTGCGAATAGGCACGGGCGAGGCCGAGCAGGGCGTCGGCGTCCTGGGGTGAAGCCGCGAGGACGCGCTCGAAGCTGTCGGTCGCCACGGCGTAGTAGCCGGTCCACAGGGCGATTTCGCCGCGCGCGCGCAGATACGCCGGATTGCCGGGATCGAGTTCAACGGCTTGCGAGATGGCGGTCAGCGCACTCGGCCCTTTCCGGATCGCGGCATACGCCTGCGAAAGCTTGTAGAGCAGGCGCGCGTCCATGGGGGCGTATTTCACTGCCTCGCGCAGGGCGTCGGCGGCGCCTTCGGGGTTCTTCAGTTGCGTGGCGCGTATGTCGGCGATGCGTTCCCACAGGTTTGCCTGCGCCGGATTGGCCGCCAGCGCCCGCTGGTAGATGTCGACCGCGTCGGCCCACTGGCCCTGCATCTCGGCGCGCAGCCCGGCGTCGGGCACGGATTGCGCGGCAGCGGGCAGCGCTGCCATCGCGAGAAACGCCAGGGCAATGATCGAATGCCGCTTCATTTGCGCCACCGCCGGTTACGGAAGATCCACAGGTCGGCGGCGAAGCGGCCGATGGTGACGAGGTCGAACAGCAGCACGGCATAACGCAGCGGCGCCACCAGCAGACCCTTGAAGAAATATTCCACGCGATGCCCCTTGGCCACCGTGACCAGGATGCTGGTGCCGACGGTCGTTTCCGCAACGAGCGTGATCGCCAGCGGTTCCCACAGCTGCAGCAGGATCATGATCAGGAGAGCGGTCGGAAACGCGATCTTCTCGAAGGCCGACATGAACAGCACCCAGCCGATCGGACGGCCATATTTTTCCGTATAGTCGGTTCCGAAAGGCTGGCGGTATTGTTCGCTGTGGATCCGCTTGTTCGCGAGGCCCGCAGCCAGTTGGGCGGCTTCCTGTTTCTTTTTCCGATAGCGCTTGAGCGACTTGAAGGGGCTTCGCATCAGGTCGTCGAAGTAGTAGCAGCT
>DATCTE010000325.1:0-5637 GCA_036568085.1 Thiobacillus sp. | reverse complement strand
CGCCGAGGAACTGACCGAAGACGAACGCGTGCTGCTGCAGACCGTCGCCCGCATCGTGTTCAGCGATACCGCCGAAACACTGGTCGAGCCGCTGGAACGTCGCGTATCGGAAGAGCGTGTGTCGGACCGTCTGGAGCCCTCGCAGCAAGCGGCCACCGAGCAGCTTTATCCGCTGGCGCCGCGCGAACGCATTTTCAGCAACGGCCTGGGGGGCTTCACGCCCGACGGGCGCGAATACGTCGTCACCCTCGAACCCGGCCAGAGCACGCCGGCGCCGTGGGCCAACGTGATCGCCAGCCCGCACATCGGCACGGTCGTCAGCGAGAGCGGCAGCGCGTATACCTGGGCGGAAAACGCGCACGAGTTCCGGCTGACCACCTGGCACAACGACCCGCTTTCCGACAGCAGCGGCGAGGCGCTCTACATCCGTGACGAGGAAACGGGAGCGTTCTGGTCGCCGACGCCGTTGCCCGCCCGCGGTCGCTCAGGGTACGTGTGCAGGCACGGGTTCGGCTACAGCGTGTTCGAGCATTACGAAGCCGGCATCGCCTCGGAACTGTTCACCTACGTCGCCATGGACGCGCCGGTGAAGTTCGTAGTGGTCAAGCTGCGCAACCGCTCGAAGCGCGCGCGTAGCCTGTCGCTGACCGGGTATTGGGAACTGGTGCTGGGCGAATGGCGCCACGCCAATCTGATGCACATCGTCACCGAAACGGATCCGCATAGCGGGGCGCTGTTTGCCCGCAATGCCTACGGCCGCGAATGCGCCAACCGGATCGTCTTTGCGCAGGTCAGCGAGCGGGAACGGTCGGTGAGCGGCAGCCGCACCGAGTTCATTGGCCGCAACGGCTCGCTGGCCAGCCCGGCGGCCATGCGCCGCAAGCGCTTGTCGGGCAGGACCGGGGCCGGCCTGGATCCGTGTGCTGCGATCCAGACCCGGATCGAACTGGCCGAAGGACAGGAGCGCGAGATCGTGTTCGTATTCGGCGCGGCCCGCACCAGCGACGAAGCGCAGCATTTCATCCATCGATTCGGCGGACGGGCGGGTGCGCGGCAGGCATTGGAAGCGGTGTGGGAGCACTGGAACCACGCGCTGGGCGCGGTACATGTGGAGACGCCGGATCCCGCGCTGGACGTGCTGGCCAACGGCTGGCTGCTTTACCAGACCCTGTCCTCCAGGCTGTGGGGCCGCAGTGGCTATTATCAGTCGGGCGGCGCCTACGGTTTCCGCGATCAATTGCAGGACACCATGGCGCTGATTCATGCGACACCGTGGCTTGCGCGCGAGCAGTTGATCCGTTGCGCCGAGCGCCAGTTCCGCCAGGGCGACGTGCAGCACTGGTGGCATCCGCCCCATGGACAAGGCGTGCGCACCCATTTCTCCGATGACTATCTGTGGCTGCCGTATGCCACCTGTCGTTATGTGCGGGCGACCGGCGATACGGGCGTGCTCGACGAGTCCCTGCATTTCCTGGAGGGCCGCAAGCTGAATCCGGAGGAAGAAGCCTACTACGACCAGCCGCAGCGTTCGGCCGAAGCGGCCAGCCTCTATGAACACTGCGTGCGTGCCATCAAACATGGCTTGCGCTTTGGCGTGCATCAATTGCCGCTGATGGGCTGCGGCGACTGGAACGACGGCATGAATCTCGTCGGACGGGATGGCAAGGGCGAAAGCGTCTGGCTGGCGTGGTTCCTGGTCGAGAACCTGCAGCTGTTTGCCGATCTGGCGCGTGGCCGGGACGACGCGGCCTTTGCCGAGATTTGCAGCGCGCAGGCCGCGCTGCTGCGCAGCAACATCGAGGCCAATGCCTGGGACGGCGCCTGGTACCGGCGCGCCTATTTCGACGACGGCACCCCCCTGGGATCGTCCACCAACGACGAATGCCAGATCGATTCGATCAGCCAGAGCTGGGCGGTCATCTCCAGGGGCGGCGATCCCATCCGCGCCCGCCAGGCAATGAAGGCGGTGGACCAGCGCCTGGTGCGGCGCGACAAGCAGATCATCCAGCTGCTCGACCCGCCCTTTGACAAGTCGGACCTCGAACCCGGCTACATCAAGGGCTACATACCCGGTGTCCGCGAGAACGGCGGCCAATACACCCATGCCGCGATCTGGACCACGATGGCATTCGCCATGATGGGCGACACGGAACGCGCGTGGGAATTCTTCGCCATGCTCAATCCCGTCCATCACGGCAGCACTGCGGACGCGATCGAACGCTACAAGGTCGAGCCCTACGTCATGTGCGCGGACATCTATGGCGTGTCGCCGCACACCGGCCGCGGCGGCTGGACCTGGTACACCGGGGCGGCGGGCTGGATGTACCGGCTCACCGTGGAAACCCTGCTGGGCCTGCAGCTGGAAGTGGACCATCTGCGTATTGCACCGTGCATCCCGGCCCATTGGGATACATACAAGATCCATTACCGCTATCGCGAGACCGTCTACCACATCACCATCAAGCGCATCGGCGAACAGCCGGAGCATGGGATCCGCGTGACGGTGGATGGTGTCATGGTCAAAGAAGCCGGCGTGGACGGGACAGGACGACCGCAGGGCATCATTCCCCTGGTGGACGACCGCCATGAGCACCAGGTCGAGGTGAATTTGAGCTAGACGGTTCTGAATTGCTGGCAGTTCGGCATGGGTGCTGCTGCGCGCGCTGCCCTCCTTGGGGATGCCCAGCAGTTTGGTGTCAAGTTTGCCATTCATGTTTTCATCGTGAACGACGGCAAGCGCATACGTTCCAGGCGGGAAGTCTTCAAAATCGCAGCGCGCCTGCTTGTCCCGAATTTTTATCACCATGATATTGGTTGCCGAGCGCAGATATTCGGTAGGGAAACCCTCTGGCGATTCGAACAGCGTGCACGCGACGCCGCCTGTGCTGTTTCTTATGCCCAGAATTTTCACGTGGATTCCGGGGCAAGGTGATTGGGCATGGACGAGGGTGGGAAGACTCCCAAACATCAGCACTGAAAGCGATGTTACGCACCGAGCCCCGTGGGAACCCGTATCTGCGGATCTCTGACGGTCGGGTCCTCCGACGACTTCCGAATAGTTGGCACATTCATGGTTTCCCTTTCACAACCAGTCAGCATAGACCGAATAGTCGTAGCGGAATCCGGTTTGCTTTCCTCGATTGGGTACCCCACATCGAAACGCATCGGCGTAACGCGTGCGATCCGTCCGGCGGGCTGCCGGACTGGGTGGCGTGGCCTGGCATGGCTCCGATGGTTTGCCAAAGGCTCTGCATATTTCAACCCCTGAAAACACCGCACCTCACTCGTGCCGCAGCGCCTCGATCGGGTCCAAGCGTGCGGCACGCCGGGCCGGGAAATAACCGAACAGCACGCCGATGCCGGCCGCGAAGACCAGCGACAGCAGATTGATGAACGGGTCGAACGCGTAGGGCACCTCCATCAGGCTGGACAGCCCCCAGGATGCCGCGGTGGCGATCACGATGCCGATCACGCCGCCCATCGCGGACAGTACCACCGCTTCGATCAGGAACTGCAGCAACACTTCGCTTTCCAGTGCGCCGACGGCCAGGCGCAGGCCGATCTCGCGGGTGCGCTCGGTCACGCTGACCAGCATGATGTTCATGATGCCGATGCCGCCCACCAGCAGGCTCACCGCAGCCACGGCGCCGAGCAGGGTGGTCAGCACCTGGGTGGTGCCCGACAGCGTCTCGGCCAGTTGCTGCGTGTCGAAGATGTTGAAGTTGTCGTCGTCGCCTTCGGCGAGTTTGCGGCGCTCGCGCAGCAGCTGCGTCAGGCTCGCCTTCAGGCGCGTGCTGTCACTGCCGTCGCGCATCGACACCAGCAGCGTGGCCACCCTGAGGCTGCCGGTGACGCGGCGTTGCAGCGTGCGCAGCGGCACTACCACCAAGTCGTCCTGATCGCCCATCCCGCCCTGGCCCTTGGCGGCCAGGATGCCGATCACGGTGCACGAGAACTTGCGCACGCGCAGCTTCTCGCCCAGTCCGGTCTGGCCGGCCGTGCCGTCGAATATCTCGCGCCGCACCGTCTCGCCGATGATGCACACGGCGGCGCCGGCGAGTTGTTCGTCAGGTTCGAAGATGCGGCCGCTGGCGAGCTTCCAGTTGCCGGTGTCGAACCACGCGTTGGTGCTGCCGATGACGCTGGTGGCCCAGTTGCGCCCGTTGGCCACCACGGTGACGCTGGCGCGGGCTTCGGGCGCGACGGCGGCCACGCCGCCGATTTGCGCCGCGATGGCCTCGGCATCGCCTTCCTTGAATTGCGGCACGCCTGCGCCCCCTCCCCCGCCTCCACCCGGCCCTGAGCGCTGGCCTGGCCGCACCATCAGCAGATTGGTGCCGAGGCCGGAGATCTGCGCCTTGACCGATTGCGTGGCGCCGTTGCCCAGCGTGACCATCGTGATCACCGCGCTGACGCCGATCACGATTCCCAGGATGGTGAGGAACGAGCGCAGCAGGTTGCGGCGGATCGAGCGCAGCGCCAGCATGAAGACGCTGTACAGCATCAGCTCGCCTCCACCGGCGACGGTGCGGCAGGTGCCGCGGTGGTCGGGTGCAGGTTCGGCACGTCGTCGGCGATGCGACCGTCGATGAAATGCACCATGCGTCGCGCGTACGCCGCCATGTCGGCCTCGTGCGTGACCATCAGCACGGTGATGCCGTGGTCCTGGTTCAGCGCCATCAGCAGTCCCATGATCTCGTGACTGCGTTGCGTGTCCAGGTTGCCGGTGGGCTCGTCGGCCAGCACCACGGCCGGTTCGGTGACGATGGCGCGCGCGATCGCCACGCGCTGCTGCTGGCCGCCGGACAGTTCCGCCGGCGTGTGGTGTTCCCAGCCGCCCAGGCCCACGGCCTGCAACGCCTTGGCGGCCGCCGCGCGCCGCACGCTGGCACTGTCGCCGCGGTACAGCAGTGGCAACTCCACGTTCTCCTGCGCCGAGGTGCGCGCCAGCAGGTTGAAGCCCTGGAACACGAAGCCCAGATAGCGGCGTCGCAGCCGCGCCCTCTGGTCGCGCGACAGCGCCTCGACGTGCGCGCCCTTGAACAGGTACTGCCCGGCGGTGGGCGTGTCCAGGCAGCCGAGGATGTTCATCGCGGTGGACTTGCCCGAGCCGCTGGGCCCCATGATGGCGACGAACTCGCCGGCGTGGATGTCGAGGTCGATACCCTTGAGCGCCATCAGCTCGGCCACGCCACTGCCGTAGCGCTTGGTGACGCCGCGCAGCTGGATGAGCAGGTCGCTCATTTCGCTGCCGCAGCCTTTTGATCGGTGATGACCTGCATCCCGGCCCGCAGGTCGCCACCGGTGATCTCGGTCATGCGGCCGTCGCTGATGCCGGGCGTCACGGCCACGGGTACCGCCTGGCCATCGCGCAGCACCCACACCTGCCGGGCTGCTGCGGTGCTGGCACTGGCCGCGGCCGACTTGCGGGTGCTGCTGCGCGGCATGCGAGGCAGCAGGGTGGCGCCGATGCTCTTCTTGGCCGCAGCGTCTGCAGCCGCTGCGGTGGGCGAGAAGCGCAGCGCGGTGTTGGGCACCAGCAGCACGTTCTTGCGCTGCGTGGCGGTGATGGTGGCGGTGGCCGTCATGCCCGGGCGCAGGCTCAGGTCGGTGTTGTCCACGTCGAGGTAGGTCAGG
>DATCTE010000324.1:0-2473 GCA_036568085.1 Thiobacillus sp. | reverse complement strand
CCGATGCCTTCGCCGATGCCGCGCGCCTGCTGCGCGACGACCCGGAGCTCTCGTTCGAGCAGCTCAGCGACCTCTGCGGCGTCGACTACCTCGGCTACGGCACCGACGAGTGGGACACCACCGACGTCACCGACGAGGGCTTCTCGCGCGGCATCGAGGGCAACGCCGGCCCCGGCCGCTTCAAGTGGGAAGACCGCCCGCAGGGCAACGGCCCCGCGCGCCGCTTCGCCGTGGTGGTGCACCTGCTGTCGGTGCGCACCAACAAGCGCCTGCGCCTGCGCTGCTTCGCCGCCGACAACAGCCTGCCGGTCGTGCCCTCGCTGGTGGAGGTGTACCCGGTGGCCAATTGGTTCGAGCGAGAGTGCTTTGATCTTTTCGGCATCGTCTTCGAGGGCCACCCCGACCTGCGCCGCATCCTCACCGACTACGGTTTCGTCGGCCACCCGTTCCGCAAGGACTTCCCGCTGACCGGCAACGTCGAGGTCCGCTACGACGCCGAGCGCCAGCGCGTGGTGTACGAGCCGGTCTCGATCGAGCCCCGCGTGGGCGTGCCGCGCGTGGTGCGCGAGGACTCGCGCTGGCAGCAGGCCGCCTCCGAGCGGCCGAGCAAGGACTGACCCGGCCATGACCCAGGAAATCCGCAACTACACCCTCAACTTCGGCCCCCAGCACCCGGCCGCGCACGGCGTGCTGCGCCTGGTGCTGGAGATGGACGGCGAGGTGGTGCAGCGCGCCGACCCGCACGTGGGCCTGCTGCACCGCGGCACCGAGAAGCTGGCCGAGTCCAAGCCCTTCAACCAGTCGATCGGCTACATGGACCGGCTCGACTACGTCTCGATGATGTGCAACGAGCATGCCTACGTGCGCGCCATCGAGAAGCTGCTGGGCGTCGAGGCGCCGATCCGCGCGCAGTACATCCGCACGATGTTCGACGAGATCACCCGCATCCTGAACCACCTGATGTGGATCGGCTCGAACGGCCTCGACCTGGGCGCGATGGCGGTGTTCCTGTACGCCTTCCGCGAGCGCGAGGAGCTGATGGACTGCTACGAGGCGGTCTCCGGCGCGCGCATGCACGCCACCTACTACCGCCCCGGCGGCGTCGCCCGCGACCTGCCGGACGCGATGCCGAAGTACCGCGAGTCGCCCTGGCGCAAGGGCGCCGAGCTCAAGCGCGTGAACGAATGGCGCGAGGGCTCGCTGCTCGACTTCCTCGACGCCTTCACCAAGGACTTCCCCAAGCGCGTCGACGAGTACGAGACCCTGCTCACCGACAACCGCATCTGGAAGCAGCGCACCGTCGGCATCGGCGTGGTGCCGGTGGACATGGCCCTGGCCTGGGGCATGACCGGCCCGATGCTGCGCGGCTCCGGCCTGGCCTGGGACCTGCGCAAGAAGCAGCCCTACGCCGCCTACGACCAGGTCGACTTCGACATCCCGGTCGGCGTGCAGGGCGACTGCTACGACCGCTACCTGGTGCGCGTCGAGGAAATGCGCCAGTCCAACCGCATCATCGCCCAGTGCGTGCAGTGGCTGCGCGCCAACCCGGGCCCGGTGATGGTGAAGAACTTCAAGGTCGCGCCGCCCTCGCGCGCGGAAATGAAGGACGACATGGAAGCGCTGATCCACCACTTCAAGCTCTTCACCGAGGGCTACAGCGTGCCCGCCGGCGAGGCCTACGCCGCGGTCGAGGCGCCCAAGGGCGAGTTCGGCGCGTACATCGTCTCCGACGGCGCCAACAAGCCCTTCCGCCTGAAGCTGCGCGCCCCCGGTTTCGCCCACCTCTCGTCCATGGACGCGATCGTGCGCGGCCACATGCTGCCCGACGTCGTGGCGATGATCGGTACCTACGACATCGTCTTCGGCGAAATCGACCGCTAAGGGTTACCTGACCGATGAAAGCAACCGGAAACTTCGCTGCCTGCCAGGACGTCGACCCGATGGTCGCGCTGTCCGACGGCACGCGCGCGCACATCGACCACTGGGTCGCCAAGTTCCCGCCCGACCGCAAGCGCTCCGCCGTCATCCAGGGCCTGATGGCCGCGCAGGAACAGAACGGCGGCTGGCTGAGCGACGAGATCATCGCCGCCACCGCCAAGTACCTGGGCCTGCCGCCGGTGTGGGCCTACGAAGTGGCGACGTTCTATTCGATGTTCGACCTCGAGCCGGTCGGCCGGCACAAGGTCGCGATCTGCACCAACATCAGCTGCTGGCTCAACGGCGCCGAGGACATGGTCCGCCACTGCGAGCGCAAGCTCGGCATCAAGCACGGCGAGTCCACCCCCGACGGCCGCATCTTCCTCAAGGTCGAGGAAGAGTGCGTCGCCGCCTGCGCCGCCGCGCCGGTCATGCTGATCGACGGGCATTACCACGAGAAGCTCACCACCGCCCGGGTGGACGCGCTTCTGGACGGACTGGAGTAAGGCAGGCCATGGCGCACCACTCCCACTACTCGGAAGGCTACGGCCCGGTC
>DATCTE010000323.1:0-6090 GCA_036568085.1 Thiobacillus sp. | reverse complement strand
GTTCCGTGAATGTGCGGTCCAGACGATCTACCAGTATCATTCCCCCAATATCACTGCAGACAGGACCCCCCCATGCAAGCCCTGCTGGTTATCGCCCATGGCAGCCGCCGCCCCGAATCCAACGACGAGATCCGCGGCCTCACCCGTCTGATCGCCGAGCGCGCCGGCGCGGATTTTCCGATCGTGCGCTGCGCGTTTCTGGAACTGGCCGAACCCTCGATACCGGACGGCATCGAGCTGTGCATACGCGACGGCGCCGGCGAAGTCGTCGTGCTGCCCTATTTCCTCTCCGCGGGACGGCATGTCGCCCAGGATATCCCCAACGAAGTGCGCGGCAAGCAGGCGGAATATCCGCACATCAATATCCGCATCGCCCCGTACCTGGGCGCCAATACCGGCATCGCTGATCTGCTGCTGAAAACAGCGTCAATCCCTGCGTAGACGATCGCTCACGGCGATCGGCGTGGGATAGCGCAGCACGATGAAATAAGACGAGACCATGAAAGTCAGCAGCGTGCTGGCCTGGATGAGATACGAGGCCTCGCGTCCGATGACATTCATCTGCAGGGCCAGCACCGCGATCAGCAGCGAGAATTCGCTGATCTGACCGAGCCGCACGCCGATCTCCAGCGAACGTTCCGGCGATTCCCCGGATCGGCGCAGCAGGAAGGCGAACAGCGGCGGCTTGAGGAGCATGGCCACGGCCGCCAGGGCCAGCGCGGGCAGCAGCACCACCTGCAGCGTATTCACATCGAAGCCCGCGCCCAGGGAAAAGAAGAACAGCACCAGGAAGAAATCCCGCAGCGGTTTCAGGCTCTCGGCAATGAACAGCGAGATCGGGTTGGTCGCCAGCGCCACACCGGCGATGAAGGCGCCGATCTCCAGCGACAGTCCCAGCAACCCGGCCAGCTGCGCCATACCCAGGCACCAGCCGATCGCCATCAGGAAGATGTATTCCTGGATGGTGTCGAAACGCTGAAGCAGCTTTAGCAGTACGAACTTTTCCAGCAGGTAGGCGATCAGGAACAGCAGCGGCAACGAGGCCGCCAGCAGGCCCATCTGCAGCATGCCCTGCTCGGCACCGCCGCGCACCTGCAATGCCAGCAGGATCAGGATGGCGATCAGATCCTGCAGCAGCAGCACGCTGATGATGATCTCGCCGGTGTGCTGATGATGCAGAATCGTGGTCGGCAGCAGTTTCAGGCCGATGATGGTGCTCGAGAACATCAGCGCCGCGCCGATCACCAGCTGCTCGGTCAGGGTGAAGCCGAACGCCCAGCCCACGCCCATGCCCAGCAATCCGAACACCGCGGAACTGACGCCCGTGACCAGCAGCGATTCGCCGACCAGGTCGTAGAGCTTGTTCAACGGCAGGTTCAGACCCAGCAGGAACAGCAGAAAAATAATGCCGATCTCGGAAATGCCCTTGATCCATTTCGGATCCGTGACCAGACCCAGGCCCCAGGGGCCGAGCGCGATGCCGAGCACGATGTACGCCACCAGCATCGCCTGCCGGGCGTACAGGGCCAGCGTCGCCAGCAGGGCGGCGCCGGAAAAGATCAGGAAAAAGGTGAACACCAGGGGATGGCTTTCCATGCGGGCGGCGCAACACTCGTCGGATCGTTGCGCGTATAATGTGCGAAGCCGGCCAGGGCTTCAATCGCGGCTTCATTCGCCGCTTTGCGGGCAGCCCCACCGTCTCATGTGCACACACATTTGAAGATACGCGCTCCGGTATGCCGACTCAGCCCTTCTGGAAACGAAAATCGCTGGCCGAAATGGACCGTGCGGAATGGGAATCGCTGTGCGACGGCTGCGGCCGCTGCTGCCTTCACAAACTGGAGGACATCGACACCGGTCTATTGTTCTACACCAGCGTGGTCTGCCATCTGTTCGACGATCAGCGCTGCAGCTGCACGCGCTATGAAGAGCGCAATGTCCTGGTGCCCGACTGTCTGGTGCTTGAACCCGGCAACCTCGACCAGATCAATTTCCTGCCCGAGACCTGCGCCTACCGGCTGCTCAATGAAGGCCGCGATCTTCCCGATTGGCATCCGCTGGTCTCGGGCGATGCGGAAAGCGTTCATAAAGCGGGTATATCGGTCCGCGACAAGGTCATCAGCGAAACCTATGTCCATCCCGACGATCTCGTGAATTACATCGAAGAACGGGATTACGATCTGTACTGACCGCCGCTTATTCACGAACCGCTTGACGGCGCGCGCATACTCGCCTATGACCTAGTGATCTCCATCCCCGATTCCAGTCGCGAAGGCTGGCGGCATTCCTACCGGGAGAACACGCCATGTCCAATTACACGCAAGGCCTTCGGATCGAAACCGACGCGGACGGCTTTCTGCTTCATCCGGAACAATGGAACGAACTCGTGGCCAATGAACTCGCCGAAAGCGACGGCATAGCCCCGCTGACGGACGCGCACTGGTCGGTCATCCACACCCTGCGCCGGCATTTTCTGTCCACCGGCGCGATCGCGCCGCTGCGGCATGTATGCCGCGAAAACCATCTCAGTCCGGAGTGCATTCCGCAGTTGTTTCACGATACCGGCCGCGAGGCGTGGCGGCTGGCGGGCCTGCCCAATCCGGGCGAAGAGGCCAAGACGTATCTTTGAGAATGCCGGTCGTGCAGCGACACCCGGGCTCAGCCACGCCGGATCGCCGCTTCCATTTCGGCGACCCGCGCATGCCATTGGGGCGTGATGTTAGCCCCCTCCACCATCGCCTCCATCAGACGATAAGCGAGTCTGCGCTGCGGCTCGCCCAGGTCCTTCAGCTTGTTGAGCAGAAACAGGTACTGGCCCTGCTGCGACGACAGCGTCTTCACCAGCGCGAACAACACCAGCGACGCCGCGCCGTGGGTGTTGGCGCGGATCAGGGTCAACAATTCATCCAATGCATCCATAGCGGGTATTTTCTCTGGCTTATTTCAACATGAAGGCGCCGAAGGCGCGGGAAGAAAACCACAATCAAAATAAAACCCGGGTTCATTTCCGCCACGAGGAGAGCAACAGTCTTTCAACCTTCATTATGGATTTTCCTTCGCACGCCTGCGGCGCCTTCGAATTGCTGGATTTATTAGAACATCCATCTTGACCGTTCTGGTGAGATGGTAGGGCGTGGTCGGGTACTGGTCTGCAAACCTGACGCAGGCTGAGCGGGCCCGAAGGTATTGCAGACCAGTACCCGGCCACGGCCTGAACGTTGGGTTTTAAACCCACCCACCGCGCTTTCAGGTCCTGTGGGATGAACCTTCCCGGAATCCTTCGGGCCTGCCCAGGTGACGGGAAGGTTCATCCCACAGGACCCACAACCGGATTTTGAAATAGGTTCTATTCATCTCCGCTGCGTCTGCACCACCTGATTGCGCAGATACACCGGCAACGCCTGCTCCGCGGTGACCGCGCGCCCTTGCGCGAAATCCAGTGCGGCAAGCCCGGCAATGTCGGCCGCATGCGGCAGCGCCGTCGCATCGAAACCGAGCAAGCATGCCCCGAAGTGCGGGCGCAACACATCCGCATAGACAGCCCAGCCGCTGCCGACCCCCTGCCATGCGTCACCGGCCGGCACACACACCACGGCGGCCGATGTGACCTGCTCTTCGGACAAGGCCTCGAGTCCGTTCTGTGCGCTGCCCGCGTAGGCCGCCCAATAGATCTCGCCCATGCGCGCATCAATGGCGGCGAACACTCGATCGGCGCCGTCGCGCAATACCGGCCACGCCAGCGCGGCGAGCGTCGAGACCGGCAGCACCGGCAGATCGGCGGCGAAGGCGATGCCCTGCGCGACGCTGGCGGCGATGCGCACACCGGTGAAGCTGCCTGGCCCGCGTCCGAAGGCGATGGCGTCGAGCTGCGCCGGCGCGAGTCCGGCCTCCTTCAGCAGATCATCGAGCATCGGCAACAGCAGCCGCGCGTGCGCGCGCGGCGCGATCTCGAAACGTTCGCGAATCGAACCGTCGATCAGCAAAGCCGCGCTGCACGCCTCGGTGGCGGTATCCAATGCCAGAATCTTCATGCCTGGGCCTCCTGGCCGGCGGGATGCCGAAAGAAAGCGCGTACTTCCTCCAGCCGCTGCGTCACCGGCATCGGCGGCAGACTCGAACGGAATACTCTTCCGTAACCTTTGTTCAACACGCGCGGATCGCACAGGACCAGCACACCGCGGTCCTGCACATCGCGGATCAGCCGGCCCGCGCCCTGCTTCAGCGCGATCACCGCCTCCGGCACCTGGATGTCGAAGAACGGATTGCCGCCGCCCGCGCGCAGCGCGTCGATGCGTGCCTGCAGCACCGGATCGCCCGGCGAGGCGAACGGCAGCTTGTCGATCAGCACCAGCGACAACGCCTCGCCGCGCACATCGACGCCTTCCCAGAAGCTTCCGGTACCGAGCAGTACGGCGTTGCCCAGGGTGCGGAAGCGCGCCAACAGTTCCGCGCGCGGCGCCTCGCCCTGCACCAGCAGCGGGAATTCCAGGCCGTTGCGCAACGCGCCCGCCGCTTCCTGCAGGGCGCGATGGCTGGTGAACAGCAGGAAGGCGCGGCCGCCGCTCGCCGTCAGCAGTTCGCGCGCGATCCGGATCACGTCCGCGGTGTAGTGGGCGGCATTCGGCTCCGGCAGACCGCTTGGCAGATACAGCAGCGCGTTGTGCGCGTAATCGAATGGACTGTCGAGCCGCAGCGTGCGCGGCGCCTCCAGACCGAGCTCCGCCGCAAAATGTTCGAAACTGTCACCCACGGCCAACGTCGCCGAGGTGAATATCCAGGTGTTGTCGAGCTGTTCGAGCTGAGCCTGGAACAGCGGCGCGATCGTCAGCGGCGTGAAGTGGATGGTGAAGCCGCGTGTGAAGGTCTCGACCCAGTGCACATATTCTGCGGGCGGCTGCGCGGCCACGCGCTGCAGGCGTTCGCTGAGGCGTTCGGCGCGCAGCCAGCAGTTTTCCAGACCACGGCCGCGCGGCGCGGCAGTCTTCAGCCAGTCGCGCAGAGCCACCAGTTGGGCCGTGAGATCCTCCAGTGCCGCGCGCAGCCGCGGCGGATCGCCGAACGCCTTCCAGGTCTGACGCACACTGGCCGGCCCGAACGCCAGCCGCAGTTCCGCAACCGCCTTCTCCAGCGCCGCCGCCGCCTCCGGCAGATCGCCCATGTCGCCGGCCTCGCGCAGATGTTCCTGCACCGCATCGCGCGCCAGTCCGGCGAGCTGGCGGCTGCCGATATTCATGCCGAAGAATTGCGTGGCGATATCCGGTATCTGATGCGCCTCGTCGACGATCACCGCATCCACGCCTGGCAGAAGTTCGCCGAAGCCCTCTTCCTTGAGCGCCATGTCGGCGAACAGCAGATGATGATTGATGACCAGCAGCTCGGCGTCCTGCGCGGCGCGGCGTGCCTTGACGACGAAGCAGTCATTGTAATTGGGACAGTCGTTGCCCAGACAGTTGTCGCTGGTGGAGGTCACGCGTGGCCACAGCGGCGAATCCTCGGCGACGTCGGCGAGTTCGCGGATGTCGCCGCTCTGGGTACGCCCCGCCCAGCTGCGGACATGTTCCAGCTCCGCCGCCTGCGCGCGCGAGGGAAAGCGCCCTTCGGCGGCCGCGAGATCGAGGCGGTGCAGGCACAGATAATTCGCGCGGCCCTTCAGCAAGGCGATGCGCGTGGACAGTCCCAGCGCGCTGCGCACGGTGGGAAGATCCCGGTCGAACAGCTGATCCTGCAAATGCTTGGTGCCGGTGGAGACGATGATCTTGCGGCCCGACAGCAGCGCCGGCGCCAGATAGGCGAAGGTCTTGCCGGTTCCGGTGCCGGCCTCGACCACCAGCCTGCCGCCGTCGGCCAGAGCGGTCGCCACCGCCTCGGCCATGGTGCGCTGTGCCGCGCGCGGGGCATAGCCGGGAAGTTTGCGGGCCAGCAGGCCGGTCGCTGCGAAAACGTCGGTGATATCGATCATGTGTGAACGGCGGAGATTTTAAGCATTACACAACCGGAATCGTAGGTTGGGCTGAACGGATGTGAAGCCCTGCAAAGTCTATTGCGGTCACCGCTGCGCGTTGGGGTTCGCTACGCTCACCCAACCTACGG
>DATCTE010000322.1:0-2024 GCA_036568085.1 Thiobacillus sp. | reverse complement strand
CTCAACCGCCGTTCGGGCTGAGCTTGTCGAAGCCTGTCCTGAGCTTGGCGAAGCGGCCCTGTGCCCACTCGGACATGCCCTTCGACAAGCCTGTCCTGAGCCTAGTCGAAGGGCTCAGGGCGAACGGTTCACGATCCGCCCAAACGGGCGGCCTTACAGGAAAGGCAAGGGATCGTGCGCGACCGCCACCGCCACGATGTAGCCGAGAACGAGCAGGGCGGCGATCCAGGCGGCGACGCGCGTGCGCCTGGTCTTGCCGCGCTTGAGGGCGACGGTGCCGAGCACGATGTAGACGATCAGTGCGAAAAGCTTGGCGGTGAGCCAGCCGTTCACCAGCGGGTACTGGCCCAGCATGATGGCGAGGCCGAAGCCGCTGGCCAGCAGCAGGGTGTCGTTGACATGCGGGACGATGCGCACCCAGCGTGCCTGCAACCGCGGGGAATCGGCCATCATCCAGACGCCGCGCAGGACGAACAGCGTCAGCGTGATGGCGATGGTGGTGAGGTGGACATGCTTGAGCAGGCTGTAGTCCATGGTTCAGGGCGCCAGGTAATCGAGGGTGTCGAGCGGGTGATGAATCTCCGCGTGGGCGCCCCAGGTCTGCGGCTGGTCGGCGGCGTCGAGATAGCCCCAGGCGGCGACCAGCGCCGGCATGGCGGCGGCGTTGGCGGCCTGGATGTCGCGCTCGGCGTCGCCCAGGTACAGGCATTGTCCCGGCAGGGCGCCGCACAGTTCGGCGGCGGCGAGCATGGGCGCTGGATGCGGCTTGGGCTGCGGGCAGGTGTCGCCTGAGACGATGCAGGTGGCGCGCTCGGCGAGGTCGAGGATGGACATCAAGGGTTCGGTGAAGCGCGCCGGCTTGTTGGTGACCACGCCCCAGGCGAGGCCGCGCTGTTCCAGCGCGTCCAGCAGTTCGGGGATGCCGGGGAAGGGCCGCGACTGGCGGCAGATGTTCGCGGCATAGAGCTCGAGGAATTCCTCCCGCATCGCGGCGAAGCGCGCATCCTCGGGATGCAGGCCGAAACCGAGGCCGAGCAGGCCACGCGCGCCGTGTGAGGCCTGCGGGCGGATGATTTCATCGGCGAGCGGCGCGAGGCCGTGGCGTGTGCGCTGCAGGTTGAGCGCGTGGCCGAGGTCGGGCGCGGTGTCGACCAGGGTGCCGTCGAGGTCGAACAGGACGGCGCGGATGTTCTCGAGTTTCACGGCCTTACTCCCCCCGGCGCGTCGCCATCAGGTAGTTGACGTCGGTATCGGCTTCCAGCTTGTAGACCTTGGTCAGCGGGTTGTAGGTCATGCCGATCAGTTCCTCGGTGTCGAGCCCGGCTTCGCGCGCCATGCGGGCGAGCTCGGCGGGCTGGATGAACTTGGCGTAGTCGTGGGTGCCGCGCGGCAGCAGCTTGAGGACGTATTCGGCGCCGACGATGGCGAACAGGTAGCTCTTGGCGTTGCGGTTCAGCGTCGAGAAGAACACCCAGCCGCCGGGTTTGACCAGCCTGGCGCAGGCGGCGACGACGGAAGCCGGATCGGGCACGTGTTCGAGCATTTCCATGCAGGTGACGACGTCGAACTCGCCGGCGTGCTCGGCGGCGAAAGCTTCGGCGGACACCAGCTGGTAGTCGACGCTCTTGCCGGACTCGTAGAGATGCAGTTTGGCGACCTTGAGGGCCTTCTCCGACAGGTCGATGCCGCTGACGGTGGCGCCGGCCCCGGCCATGGCTTCGGCCAGGATGCCGCCGCCGCAGCCGACGTCGAGCACGGTCTTGCCGGCAAGCGGCGCCTGCTTGTCGATCCATTTCAGGCGCAGCGGGTTGATTTCGTGCAGCGGCTTGAACTCGGAGTTCGGGTCCCACCAGCGGTGGGCGAGTTCGGAAAACTTGGCGATTTCGGCAGCGTCGACGTTGCTCATGACTATCCTTGTGCGGTGAGTTTGCCGCGCCAGTAGGCGGCGCGGGCGGTCAGGTCGTCGGTGTCCAGATTGACCAGACGGCGGTCATTCAGTTTCAGCTTGCCGTCGACCCAGACGT
>DATCTE010000321.1:0-4944 GCA_036568085.1 Thiobacillus sp. | reverse complement strand
AGGAGGTGAAGCGGCATGTTGCACGGGGGCGGGCGTCGCTTGCGGAGGGCGCGCCAGGAAGTGCTCGATAACGATGATTCCCAGCCCGATCAGCAGAAGTACGCCGATAGGCGTGCCAAATGCAAGGACCCGCAGCGGGCGCGATACACGGCCGGTAGGCGGCGGGGCTGGTTTGGGTGCAGCAGGCAGGGTCAATGAATGGAAGGCGCCGACGAGGGTGCGGGCATCCGGCCGGGCTTCCGGTTTCTTGCTCAGCATGTGTGCCAGCAAACTGGCCACGCCGGCCGGGAGCTGGGGGCGCAGAGTCGACGCAGCAACCGGTACTTCGTTGATTACGCGATATACGATCGCGGGCAGACTGTCCCCATCGAAGGCGTAGTGGCCTGTCAGCATTTCGTACAGGACTGCGCCCAGTGAAAAAATATCGGAGCGCCCATCGACTTCACGGCCCATCGCCTGTTCCGGCGACATATAGCGTGGCGAACCGAGCATTTGCCCGGCCTGGGTGTGATCGCTGTTGACGAGATGGGCGATGCCGAAATCGGTCAGCTTGATACGTCCGCGCTGGCCGGTCACGACGACGTTGGCGGGTTTGATGTCGCGGTGGATGACGCCATGCTCGTGGGCGAATGCCAGCGCTTCGGCCATCTGCATGGCGGTGTCGAGCGCCAGATCCAGCGGCATCGGCCCCATGTTCATGAGATCGCGCAGCGTCCTGCCGTGCAGGTATTCCATGGCGATATAGGCGAGCCCGTCGGCTTCGCCTACGTCGTAGATGGTCACGATATTGGGATGCGACAGACGACCGGCGCTCTGCGCTTCGCGCAGGAAACGTGCTTCCGCGTCGGCGCCTTCCTGCCGCAGCTGTGCGATGGGCACAGTCTTGATGGCCACCGTCCGCTCGATCAGGGGGTCGCGCGCCTGGTAGACTGTGCCCATCGCGCCCTGGCCGATTTCGTCGAGGATTTCGTAACGGCCGATTTTCATTACGGCAGGAACGTCAGGTCTGGCATTCCACAATCTGACCGCGCACGGCGCGGCTGTCCCCACCCATCAGATACAGATACCAGGGCATCAGGTCGTCGACGCTGGGCAGGGTTTCGGGTGCCAGTCCGGGATGGGTGCGCCCGCGCAAGGTGGTCGCCACCTGGCCGGGGATCAGGGTGTTGATGCGCAGGTTTTCGTCCGAGCTGAGTTCATCGGCCCAGATGCGGGTAAGTGTTTCCAGGCCCGATTTTGCCACGGCATAGCCACCCCAGTAGGCACGGGGCTGATGGCCATGGGTTTCGCCAGTGAAAATGACCGACGCATCCGGCGCCTGCTGGAGCAGAGGCAGGCACGCACGGGTGAGCGCGAAAGGGGCAATCAGATTGACCCGCATCAGGGTCTGCCATTGCTCCAGCGTTTGCAGGTACAGCGGGGTGAGGTTGTAGAACTGGTGGGCGCTGTGCAGCAAGCCATCGAGCCGTTGCAGGTGGTGGGTGATCGTGCCGGCCAGGGTTTCCAGGCTGCGGTCGTCGGCAACCGCAAGGTCATATGGAAACATGGCGGGCTCGGGGCCGCCGGCAGCGACAATTTCGTCGTATACCGCTTCGAGTTTGGCTTCGTCGCGAGCGAGCAGGGCGACGGTGGCACCGTGGCGCGCAAACGCGAGGCTGGCGGCGCGGCCGAGTCCGGAGCTGGCGCCGGTGACGAGGATGACACGGCCTGCGAGCAGGTCAGGGCGAGGGAGATAGTCTTTCATAGCTGTTCAAGTAAGGCGCCGGCCGATTGTACTCCGCTCCGCGTTGCGCTTTCGAGCGTGGCGGGATAAGGCCCGGCAGTGTAATCGCCCGCCAGGAAAATGCGCGGGTGCGGAGTGTGGACAGAAGGGCGTGCCATCTCGGGCACGCAACTATAGGTGGCCTGCTTTTCGACGATGCGTTTGCGCCAGTGAGCAGGGCCGGGATCAACGATCCGTCGCAGCTGCGTTTCGGTCTGCTCAGGCCAGTCCGCGGGCAGATCCATCGCGGCGCTGGCCACAAACGCCAGCAAGCCCGCCTGGCCATGGCTCTGGCCGCGGTCGAACACGAACTGCGCAGGGCCATCCGCGAGGGCGAACAGCGGCCTGGGCAGCCGGAAATCCGGACCGTATTGCACGTAAGCGGTGGCAATGGGGTGATATTGATAACATGCCACGGCACGGCCGACCGATTCAAGCGCGGGCACCTGCGTCGCCAGCGCGGACAGGTGCTGCGGCGCCACGGCGAGGATGGCGTGGCTGTAGGCAGTCGTGTCCTCATGCGTGCCCAGCGTGACGGCATCTGCAGTGGCATCGAGGGTGGTTACGCGGCAGGCCAGGCGGACTTCGCCGCCGAGTTCGATCACCCGCGCGGCGGCCGGTGCGGGCAACAGCGCAGTCAGATCGCGGCGTGGCAGCACCAGATCGCTGTGCTGGGTGCGACCGCCGAATGCGGCGCGGATCACGTCGCGGAAGATCCGTGCGCTGGCCTGCTCCGGCGGCGTATTGAGTGCGGACACGCACAGCGGATGCCACAACATCGTACGCAGTTTTACCGGCTGGCTGCAGGTGAGCTGGCTGACCGTCTGTTGATCCGGTGTTTCCATATGGCCAAGTAATGAATAGGCCCAGCGTGCCGCGGCCAGTTTCTCCCGCCAGGTCAGCCCCCGGGCACCGAGCAGCCCTGCCAGCAAGTGCAGCGGTGCCGGCAGGCGCGGGCAGGCGAGGCTGAAATCCGGTGGCTGGTCGAGGCTGAGCGGCAGGCGCCACACCGCACCCTGCGTGGCATTGGGGTGCAGGCGGTCGATCAGCTGCAGCGTCTGTTCGTACGCGCCGAGCAGGATGTGCTGGCCGTTGTCGAGCGACTGGCCTTCGAGTTCGACCGCGCGTGCGCGGCCGCCGAGCGTGCGGCTGGCTTCGAACAGCGTGACAGCCACGCCGGCCTCGGCCAGCACCAGTGCGGCGGCGCAACCGGCCCAGCCGCCGCCGACGACCGCGACACGAGGTTTAGGCAAAGCAGCCGTCATGGGAACAGCCAGGTCTTGCTGGCAAGCCACAGCTTGCGCAGCGGCGTAAGCGAGACGCGCGCGCGCAACACGGGAAATCCGGAACGCCGGATTTCGTCGAGCAGGGTGCGATAAATCGCCGCCATCACCAGGCCGGGACGTTGCGCGCGGCGCGCGCGGCCAGGCAGCGCGGCGATCGCGCTTTGGTAGTGCGCGATGGCGCGCTCGTACTGGAACTGCATCAGGGCCTGGAATGCAGGCGAGTCCCGGCCGTTCAGCAGATCGGCTTCGCTCACGCCGAAACGCGCCAGTTCGTCCTGCGGCAGATAGATGCGCCCGCGTCGCGCGTCCTCGCCAACGTCGCGGATGATGTTGGTGAGCTGGAACGCCAGCCCCAGCTCGTGCGCATAGCGGCGGATGTCGCGGTCGTGTTCGCTGCGCGTGCCGTCGAAGATCGACGCCGCGATCTCGCCCACCACGCCAGCGACGCGGTAGCAGTAGAGGTTGAGCGACTTGAAATCAGGGTAGCGCGTATGGTCGAGATCCATCGCCATGCCGTCGACGATTTCCAGCAGCAGCGCGGGCGGGATGGCACGTCCCTGCGGGGTGTCAAACAGGGCGCGGGTCGCCGGGTGCTCCGGCTCGCCGTTGGCGAAATGGCCGATTTCCGTGCGCCACCAGTCGAGCTTGGCCTCGGCCACCTGACGTTCGTGGCATTCGTCCACCACGTCGTCGAGCTCGCGGCACAGGGCATAGAATGCGGTGATGGCACGCCGCAATTCCGGCGGCAGGAAGACGAAGCTGTAATAGAAACTGGAACCGCTGGCGGCGGCGCGTTCCTGGCAGTACTGATGAACGTCGATGCTCAAAACAGTCCCCGCCCAAGCATGACGATCCAGTCCTTTTTGGTCAGCACCGGGCGGTTGTGGAATACGCAGCCGGGGTCGGCATGCAGTTTGCGCAGAATGGTCTCGCCGCCGCGGATGGTCACGCGCAACTCCAAACCGATGCGCCCCTTGAGCTGCCGGCCGAGGGGCGCGCCGGCCTGCAATAATTTACGCGTACGCTCGATCTGCTTGTGCATCATCATGTGCCACAGGCCGCGCGTGTCGCCCTGGGCAATCTGCGTTTCGCTGACGTGGTGTGCGGCCAGTTCGTCCTGCGGCAGGTAGATGCGGTCCTTCCGGTAATCGACAGCGATGTCCTGCAGGAAGTTGATCAACTGCAGGCTGCTGCAGATGGCGTCGGAATAGGCCAGATGGCGCGGGTCGTGGTCGCCGTACAGATGCAGCATCAGGCGCCCTACCGGGTTGGCCGAGCGGCGGCAGTAGTCCATGACCTCGCCGAAGCTGGCGTAGCGCTTCTTTTCCACGTCCTGGGCGAAGGCGGACAGCAGGTCGCGAAAAGGGGCGAGCGGAATGGCATGGGCCCGGATCGCCTCTGCCAGCGGGCCGAACACCGGGTCGGTCGGCGTCTCGCCGCGCTCGATCCGCTCCAGCTCGGCATGGTAGGCCGCCAGTTGGGCCAGCCGTTCGTCCGGCAGCGCGTCGCCTTCGTCGGCAATGTCGTCCGCGCTGCGCGCAAACCGGTAAATGGCTTCCACCGGCCGGCGCAGCCGTTTGGGCAATAGCCAGGACGCAACAGGGAAGTTTTCGTAGTGATCGACCGGCACCGGCAATAAAAAACGGAATGGGAATAATGACTTAGGCAGGATGCCGGGCGGGCTTGGGTGACAGCATCGTATTGATTATATTACACTTATCGGTCGATAGTTTTGCGGCGTTGTCGCGGAAGTGGCGGAATTGGTAGACGCACTGGATTTAGGTTCCAGCGCCGCAAGGCGTGGGGGTTCGAGTCCCCCCTCCCGCACCATCGGCTTTTTAACCCCTCACCCCTCATTTCAATTCAGCCAGGAAGTATTTTGATGCAAGCAAATCT
>DATCTE010000320.1:0-10218 GCA_036568085.1 Thiobacillus sp. | reverse complement strand
CCGTTCGAGCGTGGCTATGGCCATACGCTCGGCAACGCGCTTCGCCGCATCCTGCTGTCCTCGATGGTGGGCTATGCGCCGACCGAGGTGGCCATCAGCGGCGTCGTTCACGAGTATTCGACCATCGAAGGCGTGCAGGAGGATGTCGTCGACATTCTGCTGAACCTCAAGGGCATCGCATTCAAGATGCACGGCAAGTCCGAAGCCATCCTGAAGGTCTCCAAGGCCGGCGAAGGCGTGGTGACGGCAGGTGATATCGAAGTCGGTCACGACATCGAGGTGCTGAATCCCGATCACGTGATTGCCCACCTGACCAAGGGCGGCAAGCTCGATATGGAAATCAAGATCGAGGCCGGCCGCGGTTATCAGCCCGCCACCGCACGCAAGGTTTCGGAAGAAACCCGTGCTGTCGGTTCGATCCTGGTCGATGCGTCGTTCAGCCCGGTGCGCCGTGTGGCCTATTCGGTAGAAAGCGCGCGCGTCGAGCAGCGTACCGACCTCGACCGCCTGGTGATCGACATCGAAACCAACGGCGTCGTTGAGCCCGAAGAAGCCGTGCGCACCGCAGCCCGCATCCTGGTGAACCAGCTGTCCGTGTTTGCCGATCTGGAAGGTACGCCGGCCGAGTCGGAATCGCCGCGTTCGCCGCAGGTCGATCCCCTGCTGCTGCGTCCGGTCGACGATCTCGAGCTGACCGTGCGTTCGGCCAACTGCCTGAAAGCCGAAAACATCTATTTCATTGGCGACCTGATCCAGCGTTCGGAAACCGAATTGCTGCGCACCCCCAACCTGGGCCGCAAGTCGCTGAACGAAATCAAGGATGTGCTGGCATCCAAGGGCCTGTCCCTGGGGATGAAGCTGGAAAACTGGCCGCCGGTCGGTCTCGAGCGTCCCTGATTCATCGATTTACACTCAATAAATAAAGTGCGGGTCGCCGTGGCTGGCGGCCTAGCCCAAGAATACTGACTGAAAGGAATAGCCATGCGTCATCGTCAATCCAACCGCAAGCTGAATCGCACCACCAGCCATCGTCTGGCCATGTTCCGCAACATGAGCAATTCTTTGCTGAAACACGAAATCATCAAGACCACGCTGCCGAAAGCCAAGGAACTGCGCCGCTTCGTCGAGCCGCTGATCACCCTGGGCAAGGAGCCCAGCCTGGCCAACCACCGTCTCGCATTCGACCGTCTGCGTGACCGCGAGATGGTCGTCAAACTGTTCGGCGAACTGGGCCCGCGTTACAAGACCCGCCCCGGTGGCTACCTGCGCATTCTGAAATACGGCTTCCGCAATGGCGACAATGCCCCAATGGCTTTGGTTGAGCTGGTGGATCGCCCGGACAGCGATGCTGCGCCGGTCGATGCCGAATAAATCGCCTCATTGAGGATGCAGAAAAAGCCGGGATTTCCCGGCTTTTTCTTTGGACGGCCGGTCGCGTATGCGCGGCTGTGCAGACCATCGAATTTTGCCTTGCGACGTGCCGGCATTATCGGGCATAGTCACCTTCCCGCTCATTGCAGGACTACCCGTGATCGTTCTTTTCACCGATTTCGGCGCGCGCGATCCCTATGTCGGACAGGTCAAGGCGCGCCTGGCAGAGCATGCACCTGGCCAGCAGGTGGTGGATCTGCTGCACGAGGTGCCAGATTTCAATCCCCATGCGGGCGCGCATCTGCTTGCCGCGTTTGCGCCGGGCTTCCCGCCGGGCAGCGTGTTTCTGGCGGTGGTGGATCCTGGTGTCGGCACGCCGCGTGACGCCGTGGTGGTTCTGGCGGGCGGCCGCTGGTTTGTCGGTCCGGACAACGGGCTGCTGTCTGTCGTCGCCGCGCGCCATGCCGACACCCGGCTGTGGCGCATCACCTGGCAACCTGAAGCCCTGTCCGCAACCTTTCATGGCCGCGACCTGTTCGCGCTGATTGCGGCCGACATCGCGCGCGGCGAATTCCCTGCCGACAAGCTGGTCCAAACGGACACGCTCCATGTCGAGTTCGATGCGGGCGATCTGCCGCGCGTGATCTACATCGACCACTATGGCAACGTCTGGACGGGCGTTCGCGGCGCTCCGAAGGATGCGCGCGTGAGTGCCGCAGACGAACTGTTCAAGCACAGCGAGAGCTTCGGTTTTGTCGGCAAGGGCGAGGGCTTCTGGTTCGTCAACAGCGTCGGCCTGCTGGAACTCGCTGTCAACCGGGGCAGTGCTGCAGAGGCGTTCGGCCTAGCGGTGGGCGATCCGGTCCAGGTGCAGCGGCTGAACTGAATTTGCTCAATCCAGCCCGAGCAGCAGAGCCCGATAGTCGTTGACGTTGGTACGGGTGGGGCCGGTGACGACCAGGTCACCCAGGGCCAAGAAAAATCCATGGCTGTCATGTGCCGCCAGCAGGGTTTCTGCATGAATGCCGAGTTCACGGGCGCGCACAAGCGTGTCGGGGGTGATCAGGGCGCCGGCGTTGTCTTCGCTACCGTCGATGCCATCGGTGTCGCATGCAATTGCCCAGGCCGAGACACCCTCCAGGGCCAGCGCGAGGGCCAGCAAATATTCGCTGTTGCGGCCGCCGCGGCCATGTCGGGGTTGCAGCGTAACGGTGGTTTCGCCGCCCGAGATCAGGGCCAATGGTCGTTGCATGCTGCAAGCACGGGCCAGGGCGGCATGCTGACGGGCCACGGACTGGGCGTCGCGGTTGACGCTGTCCGAAATCAGCAGCGACTGGATGCCGTGCCGTTCGAAAAAACGGACGGCCGCCATGAGGCTGTCGTGTGCGCGGGCGATGACTCGGCTTTCCATCCGCGAAAAGCATGGGTCGCCGGGTTTGGGTGTGTCGGCGTGCGCATCGGTGGCGCAGGATTCGAGGTGGTGCCTGACCCCGGGCGGAGGCTCGATTCCGAATTGCGCCAGCCGGTCGAGCGCGTCCGCACATGTCGTGGGATCGGGCGTGCAGGGACCGGACGCGATAATGGCAGGGTCGTCGCCGACGACGTCGGAGATGATCAGCGCCAGCCCCCGGGCTTTGCCAGCTACCTGCGCCAGCCGTCCGCCCGACAGGCGGGTGAGGTGTTTGCGTACCGTGTTGATGTCGTGGATGGTGGCGCCCGCGTGCAGCAAGGCCTTGGTGACCTGGCGCAGTTCCTTCAGGGCGACGTCTTCGACCGGCGCGGCGAGCAGGCTGGAGCCGCCGCCGGAAATCAGGGCCAGCAGCAGATCGTCCTCACCCAGTTGGGCGGCCATCTCCAGCATGCGCAAGGCCGCGGCCTCGCCGCGCCCGTCGGGCAGGGGGTGACTGGCTTCGACGACTTCGATGCGGCGGGTGGGCAGGCTGTGCTGATAGCGCGTGACCACCAGGCCGGACAGCGGCGCATCCGCTGGCCAGTGTGCTTCGACGGCGGCGGCCATGCTGGCGGCCGCCTTGCCGCCGCCGACTACCAGCGTGCGGCCGCGCGGTGGGGCAGGCAGATGCGGTGGCAGGACGCGCGCGGGATCTGCGGCAGCAACTGCAGCGTGAAACGAGTCCAGTAACAGGGTGCGCGGATTCATTTGGCGAAAACTGTAAGCGGCTGCTGAATTGTAGGATCCGAGTTCGGGGTGGCCGGTGTCGGCGGCCGCAGCGGCACCCCCTGCCGGATCAGCACTTAGAAACACTCATCCGGCCGAAGGTAGCGCCATTGTCCCGGCGGCAGGTCGCCCAGTCGTACGCGGCCGATACGTACGCGTTTCAGCCCCAGGACCTTCAGGCCAACCAGTTCGCACATGCGGCGGATCTGGCGCTTGCGGCCTTCCTTCAGGATGAAGCGCAACTGGTCGGCGTTCTGCCAGCCGACTTTGGCCGGGCGCAATTTGCGGCCGTCGAGCGACAGGCCGTGGTTGAGCAGGGCGAGACCCTTGTCATCCAGTCGGCCTTCGACCCGCACCAGATATTCCTTCTCGACCTCGGAATCGTCGCCGATCAGCTGTTTGGCAATGCGCCCGTCCTGCGTTAGCACCAGCAGGCCGGTCGAATCGATGTCGAGCCGCCCGGCGGGCGCCAGGCCTTTCAGGTGGTTGGGGTGGAAGGCCTGCGTGGCGCGTCCCTCCTGCCACTGGGTGTCGGGGCGGATCAGCACAACGGCGGGCTGATAGCCGGGCTCCGGCTGGCCCGACACGTAGCCCACCGGCTTGTGCAGCAGAATGGTCACGCGCTGCTGCTGCTGCGCGCTGGCGGCGTTGTCCAGGCGGATCGCGCAGTCGGGATCGACCTTGGTTCCGAGTTCGCTCACCCGCCTGCCGTCGACGAAGACGAGTCCTTTTTCGATGTAGCTGTCGGCCTCGCGGCGCGAACACAGTCCGCGCTCGGACATCAGTTTTGAAAGGCGAACCGGCTCGGCCATAAGGAGTCCATTTCAGTCAAATCATGCCCCGCGCCGGCTGACTACGGGATGCAGTGCAAGGCGCGAGGGGCGAAGTGTAGTCATTCTCCACGAGACCCCCGCAACGCCGCAATGCGCCCACAGTCAGCAGGCCCTCTGGGTTGAGATCAGGGTCGGCGTCTGCAACGCTGCATCCATCCGATCCTGATCTCAACGCGGGGCATGATTTGACTGAAATGGACTCCTAGTGTTTGGACAGCACCGGCTGCAGATATTGGCCGGTATGGCTGGCCGGGTTGTCAGCCACCGCCTCCGGCGTGCCCTCGGCGATGATCTGGCCGCCGCCGGCGCCGCCTTCGGGGCCGAGGTCGATCAGCCAGTCGGCGGTCTTGATGACGTCGAGGTTGTGTTCGATGACGACCACGCTGTTGCCGGCGTCACTCAGGCGCTGCAGCACCTTCAGCAGCAGGTCGATGTCGGCGAAGTGCAGGCCCGTCGTCGGCTCGTCGAGGATGTAGAGCGTGCGCCCGGTATCGCGCTTGGACAGTTCGAGCGCGAGCTTGACGCGCTGCGCCTCGCCGCCCGACAGCGTGGTGGCGGACTGGCCGAGACGGATGTAGCCGAGGCCGACGTCGAGCAGGGTCTGCAGCTTGCGCTTGACCACCGGCACCGCGGCGAAGAATTCGTGCGCCTGCTCGATGGTCATTTCCAGCACGTCGCGGATGGTCTTGCCCTTGTACTGTACTTCCAGCGTTTCACGGTTATAGCGCGCGCCATGACAGACGTCGCACGGCACGTAGATGTCGGGCAGGAAGTGCATCTCGACCTTGATCACGCCGTCGCCCTGGCACGCCTCGCAGCGCCCGCCCTTGACGTTGAAGGAGAAGCGGTCCGGGCCGTAGCCGCGCGCACGCGCTTCCGGAACGCCGGCGAACAGCTCGCGGATCGGCGTGAACAGCCCCGTGTAGGTGGCCGGGTTGGAACGCGGGGTGCGGCCGATCGGCGACTGGTCGACGTTGATCACCTTGTCGAAGAATTCCAGGCCGTGGATGTCGTCATGCGGCGCGGGCTCGGCGCTGGAGCCGTACAGATGGCGCGCGACCGCGGTGTAGAGCGTGTCGTTGATCAGTGTCGACTTGCCCGAACCGGACACACCCGTGATGCAGACGAACAGGCCGACCGGCAGATTCAGCGTGACGTTTTTCAGGTTGTTGCCACTGGCGTTCGTCACCACCAGCTGCCGTTCGGCATCGGGCTGGCGGCGTTTCTTCGGGATGGCGATGCGCCGGCGTCCGGACAGATACTGTCCAGTGAGCGAGGTTTTGCTCAGGCGGATTTCCTCGGGCGAGCCTTCGGCGACCACTTCACCGCCGTGCACGCCGGCGCCGGGGCCCATGTCGACCACATAGTCGGCGGCGCGGATCGCATCCTCGTCGTGCTCGACCACCAGCACCGAATTGCCGATGTCGCGCAGGTGCTTGAGCGTCGCCAGTAGGCGGTCGTTGTCGCGCTGGTGGAGGCCGATCGAGGGTTCGTCGAGCACGTACATCACGCCGGTGAGGCCGGATCCGATCTGCGACGCCAGGCGGATGCGCTGTGATTCGCCGCCTGACAGCGTATCAGCGGAACGGTCGAGCGACAGGTAATCGAGTCCGACGTTGTTGAGAAAACCGACACGGGCGATGATTTCCTTGACGATCTTGTCGGCGATCTGCGCGCGGTGGCCTTCGAGTTTCAGCACGTCGAAGAAGGCCAGCACCTGCTTCAGCGGCATCGCGCTCACTTCGTAGATCGGCACGCCGCCGACCATCACGTGGCGCGCTTCCTCGCGCAGGCGCGTGCCGTTGCAGGCCGGGCAGGGCTTGTTGTTCTGGTACTTGGCGAGTTCCTCGCGCACTGCCATCGAGTCGGACTCGTGGTAGCGCCGTTCCATGTTGGCGAGCACGCCCTCGAACGGATAGCTTTTCGTCGTGTAGCCGCCGCGCGGCGCCAGCGTCTGGAAGGCGATCGCCTCGCGGCCAGAGCCGTTGAGGATGACATCGCGGATGCGTGCAGGCAGTTCTTCAAAAGGTGTATCGAGGTCGAAGCCGTAATGCATCGCCAGGCTCTGCAGCATCATGTAGAAGAACTGGTTGCGCTTGTCCCAGCCCTTGATCGCCCCGGAGGCCAGCGACAGATGCGGGAAGGCGACGACGCGCGCCGGGTCGAAGAAGGTGATCTGGCCGAGGCCGTCGCAGGTGTTGCACGCACCCATCGGGTTGTTGAACGAGAACAGGCGCGGCTCCAGTTCGGGCAGTGCATAGCTGCAGATCGGGCAGGCGAACTTGGCGGAGAACAGGTGTTCCTTGGCGGAATCCATTTCGACCGCCAGCGCGCGGCCATCGGCGTGGCGCAGCGCAGTCTCGAAGCTTTCGGCGAGGCGCTGCTTGGCGTCCGCGCGAACTTTCAAACGATCGACCACCACCTCGATGGTGTGCTTCTTGTTCTTGTCGAGCTTGGGCACCGCGTCGATCTCGTGCACCTTGCCGTCGACCCGCACCCGCACGAAACCCTGCGCGCGCAGTTCGGCGAAGAGCTCGATGTTTTCGCCCTTGCGCCCCACCACCAGCGGCGCCAGGATCATCAGCTTGGTGTCTTCCGGCAGCGCCAGCACCGCGTCGACCATCTGCGACACCGTCTGCGCGGCGAGCGTGATGCCGTGCTCGGGGCACTGCGGGTCGCCGACGCGGGCATACAGCAGGCGCAGGTAGTCGTGGATTTCGGTGACGGTGCCGACGGTCGAACGCGGGTTGTGGCTGGTTGCCTTCTGCTCGATCGAGATTGCCGGGCTCAAGCCCTCGATCAGGTCGACGTCGGGCTTTTCCATCAGTTGCAGGAACTGCCGCGCATAGGCCGACAGCGATTCGACGTAGCGGCGCTGGCCTTCGGCGTAGAGTGTGTCGAAGGCTAGCGAGGACTTGCCCGAACCCGACAGTCCCGTAATCACCACCAGCTTGTTGCGCGGCAGGTCGAGATTGACGTTCTTCAGGTTGTGGGTGCGGGCGCCACGAATGCGGATGAATTCCATTGGTCAGGGTGCGTGAGGCGTAATTCGCAACCTGCTAATATAACGGACTTCACGAATTCGCCGAATTCCGCCGTGGCTCAAATCGACCTTTCAGAAAGCATGACCCGCGCTGAAACGCGCGCCACCTCAGGCCTGGCAGCGATTTTCGGCCTGCGCATGCTGGGCATGTTCCTCATCCTGCCGGTGTTCGCGCTCTATGCCGAGCACCTGCCCGGCGGCAACAACCACACCCTGGTCGGGCTGACGCTCGGCATGTATGGCCTGACGCAGGCGCTGCTGATGATCCCCTTCGGCATGGCGTCCGACCGCATCGGCCGCAAGAAAGTGATCATTTTCGGCCTGATCCTGTTTGCGATCGGCAGCTTTGTCGCCGCGTCGGCGTCCGATATCTACTGGACGATTTTCGGCCGCGCCATCCAGGGCGCCGGCGCGATTTCCGCCGCCATCACTGCCATGCTCGCCGACCTCACCCGCGAGGAACACCGCACCAAGGCGATGGCGCTGATCGGTTCCACCATCGGGCTCACCTTTGCCGCGTCGATGGTGGCGGGGCCGGCACTCAACCACCTCATCGGCGTGCCGGGGATTTTTGCGATGACCGGCGTACTGGCGCTGGCGGCCATCTGGGTGGTGAAGGTCTGGGTGCCCGATCCCCTGGTCAGCCATTTTCACGCCGACGCCCAGGCCAACCCGGCGCGGCTGAAGGATGTGTTGCGCAATGGCCAGTTGCTGCGGCTCGACTTCGGCATTTTTGCGCTGCATTCTGCGCAGATGGCGATGTTCGTCGTGGTGCCGGTGGCGCTGAAGAACAGCGGGCTGCCGCCCGCCCACCACTGGATGGTCTATCTGCCCGTGCTGCTGGGTTCGTTCCTGCTGATCGTGCCGGCCATCATTTATGGCGAAAAGCACGGCAAACTGAAACCGGTGTTCATCGGCGCGGTGGCGCTGATGCTGCTGGCCCAGTTGGGGCTCGCGTTCGGCATCGGCCATTTGTGGGGCATCGTGTGGGCGCTGTTCTTTTATTTCGCCGCCTTCAACCTGCTCGAGGCCAGCCTGCCCTCGCTTATTTCCAAGCTCGCCCCGGTGTCGGCCAAAGGCACCGCGATGGGTGTTTACAACACCGCGCAGGCGCTGGGGCTGTTCTTCGGGGGCGTCTTCGGCGGCTGGCTGGCGCAGCATGTCGGTTTTTACGCCGTGTTCCTGTTCTGTGTGGTCCTGATGGCGGTCTGGCTGGCGCTGAGCCTGTCGATGACCGCGCCGCCGGCGATCAAGACCCGCATGTTCCGCGTCGGCACGATGCCTGCGGACCAGGCCGCGCTGCTGAAAACCCAGCTGGCCGGCGTTGCCGGGGTGGTGGAGGCCATGGTGCTGGCCGAGGAGGGCGTGGCCATGCTCAAGGTCAGCCTGCATGGCTGGGACGAGGCCGCTGCGCGCATCCTGCTTGAGACAGCGGGCGCCTGATAGAATCGACACACTACAAGCTTACATTCAGGGGAAAACATGGCATCCGTCAACAAAGTGATTCTGGTCGGCAACCTCGGGCGCGACCCCGAAATGCGCTACCTGCCGAGCGGAGAGGCTGTCGCCAACCTCGCCATTGCCACCACCGACAAATACAAGGACAAGACCGGCCAGATGGTCGAGCAGACCGAATGGCACCGGGTCAGCTTCTTCGGGCGCACCGCCGAAGTGTGCGGGCAATACCTGAAGAAAGGCAGCCAGGTCTACGTGGAGGGCTCGATCCGCACCCGCAAGTACACCGACAAGGAGGGCGTCGAGAAATACGCCACCGAAATTCGCGGCGACCGCATGCAGATGCTGGGAGGGCGCAGCGGCGGCGGCGTGGCCGACATGGACGACTACAACCAGACAGCAGGTGCAGGGACCCAATCTGCCCCGCGCAGCCAGCCCCGTGGCAATGCACCGGCCGGCGCACAGCGCCCCGCCAGCAGCGGGTTTGACGACATGGACGACGATATTCCCTTCTGAATCAAGCACGCAGGACAGTCAGCCGTTACCCCTGATACATACAACAAGCAGGGTGGATAGGGAGACGGTGCGCGAGCGCACCGGCATTGGGGTGAACAATAGAGCACACACGACATACCGGATATCGGGGGGCGCGCTTTTGCTGGCGGGCGTCCTGGCGGGCGCCCAGCAGGCCCGCGCTACGGTCACCGAGTCCGATTTTCTCGACGATCTCCCTGTCGTGCTGTCGGCGTCGCGGCTGTCGCAGCCGGTAAACGAAGCCCCCGCTGCGGTCACCGTGATCGACCGTGACATGATCCGTGCGTCGGGCTTTCGCGACATTCCCGATTTGCTGCGTCTGGTGCCCGGATTCTCGGTTGCCTACACCCGCGACAACACCTGGGCGGTGGGCTATCACGGGCTGGGTGACGCCTTCTCGCGACGTTTTCAGGTTCTGGTCGATGGCCGTTCGATCTACAGTCCCCATTTTGGCGCGGTGAACTGGGGTGATTTGCCGTTGGCGGTCGAGGATATCGAGCGCATCGAAGTGGTGCGCGGCCCCAACGCGGCAGTGTTTGGCTCGAACGCGTTTCTCGCGGTCATCAACATTATTACCCAGAGCGCGGCGCAGGCGAAAGGCGGATTTGCGTCCGCGCAATACGGCGAACAGGGGATGTCAGGTTTAACCGCACGCTACGGCGGCGGCGACGCCGATCTGCACTGGCGGGTGACGCTGTCGTCGCAAAATCGCGACCGCTTCGAGGCCGTCGGATATGACGGCGGCGGCCAACGCCAGGATTTGCGCGAGAAAACCCGCACCTACTTCCTGTCCGGACGCACCGACT
>DATCTE010000319.1:0-6098 GCA_036568085.1 Thiobacillus sp. | reverse complement strand
GCCTTGGCCGCCAGCAGGGCCTGCAGGGCCGCCAGGGGCTGCCGCGTCTCCGCCAGCGGCGCGAACATCATCGCGGCCAGCGCGGGCCGCACCACCTCCTCGATCACCGCCAGGCCGAGCGCCTTCTTGTCGGGAAAGTGGTGGTACAGCGCACCCTTGGTGAGCCCGGTGTCCGCCAGAATCTGCGTGATGGAGGCTGCCTGGAAGCCATTGCGATGGATTTCCTCAAACGCGGCCTCCAGCAGTTTTTGCCGGGTGAGATCGGGAGTTTTGGCGGTGACGTTCATGGCTCAATCATACATACCGGTTGGTATGTGTCAAGACAAAAAAATCCGCCATGAGGGCGGCGCGAACGCCATGCCGGGGTTCACCGCAGTTCCCGCTGCGCGACGGCCCGCAGGAACTCATTGCGCTGCTGGTCGCTGTTGCGGAAGCTGCCGCTGAAGGCCTGTGTGACGACGCGCTCGTCGCCACGCCGGTCCTCGCCCAGCAGCAGACACAGCTGCTCGGCCTCGACGATGCACGCCGCGCCCTGGGCGTGGCCGTGCGTCACCAGCGCCTCGGCGATGTCGCGCGTCATCCATTCCTGGTAGGTGAAACGATGGCCGATGGCATCGACCATGCGCGCGATGCGCCCGAAGCCGTGCAGCCGCCCGCCGGGGATGTAGGCCACGTGCGCCACGCCGCGGAACGGCACCAGGTGATGCGGACACACGCCGTGCACCGCGATGCCGCGCACCACCACCATGTCGTCGCGCTCGTCGGCAAAACCCTCGCCCAATGCCTCGGCAGGCGAGATCGCATAGCCGCCAAGCAGGCGCTTCTGCCACAGTTCGCGCACCCGCTGCGCGGTGCGCCCGGTATGCACCGAATCGGGCGCCACCCCGCAGGCGACGAGCATGGCGTTCACCGCACGCTCGAACGCCGCCGGGTCGAAGGCACCGACCTGCGGAATGCCGAGGCTGCCGCTGTCGTGCGGCGCGTGGCAGTCGTCGTGATCGCAGGCGTCAGTCATTGTTGAGCGTGGCACGCAGGAACTCGAGCGTCCGCGTCCAGGAGTCCTTGTCCGCCGCGGCATCGTATTTCACCGGCAGGCCGAATTCGGCCGCATAGCTGTCGGCCTCGCGGTTGGTGAAGGCATGCTTCGCGCCCGGATAGGTCACCAGCATGTAATCGACCTTGGCGTTGTCCATCTCGGTCTTGAACGCCTCGAGTTGCGCGGCCGGCACGATGGGATCGGCCTCGCCGTGGAAGATGGCCAGCTTGGCCTTGATGTCGCCGGGCTTGGCCGGCGTATCGGTGGCGAGCACACCGTGGTAGCTGAGCACCGCCTTCAGCGGCTCGCCGGCACGCGCCATGTTGAGCACCACGCCGCCGCCGAAGCAGTAGCCCAGCGCCGCCATCTCGCCTTTTTTCACGTTGGGCTGGCCGGCGAGGAATTTCTCCGCCGCCTGGAAGCGTGCCAGCCGCAGCGCCGGATTCTTGTTCACGTTGCCCGACAGCACACCGGCTTCCTTCGGATTGTCGGTTGTCTGGCCGTTGCCATACATGTCGACCACCAGCGCCACATAGCCTGCGTTGGCCAGCATGTGTGCCCGCTTGCGCGCGTAATCGTTGGCGCCCCACCATTCGGGCACCACCAGCACGCCGGCACGCTTGCCCTTGACCGCATCGTCATACGCCAGGAATCCCTTCATGGCGGTGTCGCCCGCCTTGTAGGCGACATCCTTGCCCACCACAGCGGCAAGGGCAGATGAAGTGAAAAGCAACAATGACAGGGCAAGTGCAGTTTTCATGGGCATCTCCAGGGGTGATCGATCGTGCTTGGCGATCGGGTTGGCGGTCCAAAAGCATACCGCGCCCGACGCGGCAATAACAACCGCGTTGGGACAGCGGCCATGCGCGGATGCACCCACACGAGAGACGCGGCGGTAAACTCGGGGGGCCCACACAAGCCAGCCCACCATGACCGATCCCATCCGCCTTGCCAAACGCGTCGCCGAACTGCGTGCCTGTTCGCGCCGCGAAGCCGAACTCTTCATTACAGGCGGCTGGGTGCGGGTGGACGGGGTGGTAATCGAGGAACCACAGTTCCGCGTCAGCGATCAGCGCATCGAAATCGACCCCCAGGCTGACCCCAGCCAGGCCGAACCCGTCACCCTGCTGCTGCACAAACCGCCCGGCCATGACCTCAGCAACGACGACCAACCCGCGTCGCAACTGCTCGGCCCCGCCACCCTGTGGAGCGAAGACGCGTCGGGCATCCGCCCGCTGAAAAAGCATTTTTCCCAGCTGACCTTGTGCGTACCGCTTGAACCCTCCGCCAGCGGCCTCGTCGTCTTCACCCAGGACTGGCGCGTGGCACGCAAGCTGACCGAAGACGCCGCCACCCTGGAACACGAAGTCATCGTCGAAGTCGCGGGCGAACTGGCCCCCGGAGAACTCAAGCGACTGAACCAGGGCATCGACTACAAGGGTCGCTCCCCGCACGCCATCAAGGTCAGCTGGCAAAGCGAGCAGCGCCTGCGTGTCGCGCTGAAAGGCGCCCAGCTGGGGCAGATCGCGCATCTATGTAAAGCCGCTGGCCTTACGGTGCTGTCGATGAAACGCATCCGCCTCGGTCGCGTCCCGCTGGGGAAGCTGCCGCCCGGGCAGTGGCGATATTTACGTGGGGATGAGCGGTTTTGAGGGGACTGGTTTCGACCCTAAAGAGACGGTCATGGCTTGCCCGTCGAGTGTCCGTTGAGTAGCTGCGGGCAACGGCCAATCAGAATTCCGAAAAAGGCGCACCCGGTAGGCTGAGACCATCCCTTTTTCTTCCGTGTCGGATGAGACACCGGTGTTTTAGTGAATACCGGAAAGCTGTCCTTATCGGTCAACCACGCCGTCTGAAGCCATTTCTGGCTTTCTGGTGCAGGTATCCCTGCAACTTTATGTTTTCTTAATCCCTTCCCGGTCAGTCTTAGCCGCATCTTTATGGGCAGATCTCTATAGTCCATTGCATCGCAACTCACGTTGCAAGGAGATGTCATGGACCTGTTTTACCTCGCAGGCATTGTCCTGTTCTTCATCCTGATGGCAGGACTCGCTGTCGGCTGTGCCAAGTTGGGAGGTACCCAATGAGTGCGATGCACATCGTGACCGCCGTTATCGCAGTCGGGTTGCTTGTCTACCTGATCGCCGCCCTGCTCAAACCTGAGGACTTTTCATGACCAACCATGCCTGGCTCCTGCTTGGAGCGTATCTGGTGATCCTGCTGCTCGTGGCCAAGCCGCTGGGCATCTATATCGCCAATGTGATGGAAGGCCGCGGCCTTGCCCTGCGCCTTGGCGGCTCCATCGAGTCGTTGCTGTATCGCCTCGGCGGTGTGCGCAAGGACGAGGAAATGGGCTGGCTGAAATACGCCCTGGCCATCCTGCTGTTCAACGCCCTCGGCGCACTGGCGGTCTATGCCCTGCAGCGGCTGCAACTCTGGCTGCCGCTGAATCCCCAGGCGATGGCCAACGTCAGCCCGGATTCGTCCTTCAACACCGCCGTCAGCTTTGTCACCAACACCAACTGGCAGGGCTATGGCGGCGAATCGACGATGAGCTACCTGACCCAGATGCTCGGCCTGGCGGTGCAGAACTTCCTCTCTGCCGCCACCGGCATCGTCGTCGTCATCGCACTGATCCGCGGCTTCGCCCGCCACACGGCCAAAACCATCGGCAACGCCTGGGTCGATCTCACCCGCATCACGCTCTATGTGCTGCTGCCGATCTCGCTGGTCTACGCAGTATTCCTGGTCGGCCAGGGTGTCATCCAGAACTTCGATGCCTACAAGAACGTGACGACGCTGGAGGCCACCCGCTACGACACGCCCAAACTCGACGCAGCCAGCCAGCCGGTCAAGGACGACAAGGGCAACACCGTCACCGAATCCGTCTCGACCCGGACCCAGACCCTGGCAATGGGCCCGGTCGCGTCGCAGGAAGCGATCAAGATGCTCGGCACCAACGGCGGCGGTTTCTTCAACGCCAACTCGGCGCATCCCTTTGAAAATCCGACGCCGCTTAGCAACTTCATCGAGATGCTGTCGATCTTCCTGATCCCGGCGGCGTTGACCCTGACTTTTGGCCGCATGGTGGGCGACATGCGCCAGGGCTGGGCGGTGCTGGCCGCGATGACGTTGATGTTCGTCGTCATGGCGGTTGCGGCGATGAGCTTCGAACATCAGGGCAACCCGCTGCTGGCCAACCTGGGCGCCGACACGTCGATCGGCAATATGGAAGGCAAGGAGACGCGCTTCGGCATCGCCGACTCGGGCCTGTTCGCCACTATCACCACGCTGGCCTCCTGCGGCGCGGTCAATTCCATGCACGACTCCTTCATGCCGCTGGGCGGCTTCGTTCCCCTGTGGAACATGATGCTCGGCGAAGTGGTGTTCGGCGGTGTCGGCACAGGGTTGTACGGCATGCTGGTGTTCGCCGTCATGGCGGTGTTCATCGCCGGACTGATGATCGGCCGCACGCCGGAATACCTGGGCAAGAAGATCGAGGCCTACGAGATGAAGATGGTGTCCATCGCCATCCTGGTGACACCACTCTTGGTGCTGGCCGGTACGGCCATCGCCGTCATGGTCCCGGCCGGTGTCGCCGGGATCGCCAACCCCGGCGCGCACGGCTTCTCGGAAATCCTCTACGCCTTCACCTCGGCCGCCAACAACAACGGCAGCGCGTTTGCCGGGCTGTCGGCCAACACGCCCTTCTACAACACCCTGCTAGGCATCGCCGTGTGGTTCGGTCGCTTCGGCGTGATCGTGCCGGTGCTGGCCCTGGCCGGCGCCCTCGCCGCGAAGAAGCGCATCGCCGCCAGCACCGGCACCATGCCGACCCATGGCCCGCTCTTCGTCGTGCTGCTGATCGGCACCGTGGTGCTGGTTGGCGCGCTGAATTACGTTCCCGCGCTCGCGCTCGGGCCGGTGGTCGAGCAGCTGATGCTCGGGTCCGCTCACTGAGCCGAAGGAGAAGACCATGTCGCACAAAAAACTTGCCATGTTCGACCCGGTGCTGGTCAAGCCGGCGATCATCGATTCATTCAGGAAGCTGAACCCCGCCGTGCAGTGGCGCAACCCGGTGATGTTCGTGGTGTATGTCGGCAGCATCCTGACCACCGTGCTCTGGGGGCAGGCGCTGGCCGGGCAGGGCGAAACCCCGGCCGGGTTCATCCTCGCCATTGCCCTCTGGCTGTGGTTCACGGTGCTCTTCGCCAACTTCGCCGAGGCACTGGCCGAGGGCCGCAGCAAGGCCCAGGCGGCCTCGCTGCGCGGCCTGAAGAAAGAGACCGTCGCCAAGAAGATCAAGGGCGAGAAGGTCACCGAGACCTGGTCCACGATTCCGGCCACGGAACTGCGCAAGGGCGACGTCTTCATCGTCCATGCCAGTGAAACCATCCCGGCCGACGGCGAGGTCATCGACGGCGTGGCCTCGGTCGACGAGAGCGCGATCACCGGCGAATCGGCGCCCGTCATCCGGGAAGCGGGCGGCGACTTCTCCGCCGTCACCGGCGGCACCCGCGTACTGTCCGACTGGCTGGTCGTGCGCGTGACGGTCAATCCGGGCGAGACCTTCGTCGACCGCATGATCGCCATGGTGGAAAACGCCAAACGTCAGAAGACGCCCAACGAGATCGCATTGACCATCCTGCTGGTGGCGCTGACCATTGTTTTCCTCGGCGTCACCGTCACCTTGCTGCCCTACTCGATGTTCAGCGTCAGTGTGGCGAAGGCCGGCAC
Source organism: Thiobacillus sp. (assembly GCA_036568085.1). GTDB lineage: Bacteria > Pseudomonadota > Gammaproteobacteria > Burkholderiales > Thiobacillaceae > Thiobacillus. Next base: position 325 of record DATCTE010000319.1, on the reverse strand, counting down.
ACCCATCTCCATCACGGTACTCATCGCCTTGCTGGTCTGCCTGATCCCGACCACGATTGCCGGCCTGCTGTCGGCCATCGGCGTCGCCGGCATGAGCCGCATGATGCAGGCCAATGTCATCGCCACCTCCGGCCGTGCGGTCGAAGCGGCAGGCGATGTCGATGTGCTGCTGCTGGACAAGACCGGCACGATCACGCATGGCAACAGGGAGGCCTGCGCCTTCATCCCGGTGAACGGCAGGACGGAACTCGAACTGGCGGAGGTCGCCCTGAAGGCATCGATGACCGACGAAACGCCGGAAGGACGCAGCATTGTCCTGCTGGCG
>DATCTE010000318.1:0-4370 GCA_036568085.1 Thiobacillus sp. | reverse complement strand
TAGGCAGCCCCCATCCGCTACAGCCACCCGATGAAATCCGCCCGACCGTCCTTCTTCGTCCTGATCGCCCTCATCGGCGGGCTGGCCATCCTGAGTTCCACGCTGTCGAAGACGCCGGTGCTGCCGCTGTTCGCCCACGCGCTCCACGCCACGCCGGCGGAAATCGGCTGGATCGTCATGGCGTCGACGATCCCGGGCATTCTCATCAGCTACCCCGCCGGCGCGCTGTCCGATTACCTCGGTTCGCGGCGCCTGCTGCTGGCATCGCTGGTCGTTTTCGCCACCGCGCCCTTCCTGTACCTGCTGGTCAAGACGGCCCCGCAGCTGATGGCGGTGCGCTTTTATCACGGCTTCGCCACCGCGATTTTCGGCACCGTGGCGAACGCGGCGATTGCCGAGCGCTACACCACGGAACGCGCGGCGCGGCTCTCCACCTATTCCTCGGTCACCATCGTCGGGCGCTCCATCGCGCCGTTCCTCGGCGGCAGCCTGATCTCTCTGGCGAGTTTCCACGCCGTCTACATCGCCTGCGCGATCAGCGGCGTGCTGGCGCTGGCAGTGGGCCTGCTGCTGCGTGATCATGCGCCTCGGCCCCGGATAAAACTGGAACTCCCGCACTTCTGGGCCAGCCTGACCACCGTGCTGCGCGACCGCAGCATCATGCTGGTGAGCCTGACCGAGGCGGCGCAATACCTGGTATTTGGCGCCATTGAGGCCTTCCTCGCCCTGTTCGCCGCCTCGCTCGGCATCCCCGCGTGGCAGATCGGTGTCATCCTCGGCGTGCAGCTGGTCAGCATCGTGTTCGCCAAGCCGCTGATGGGCAAGGTGTCGGACCGTGTCGGGCGCCGGCGCGTCATCCTTCCCGGTCTCGCGATCGGCGCGGCGAGCGTCGTGCTGCTGCCGTTTGCGCCCAGCTTCATCGGCCTGTCGGTCCTGAGCCTCACGTTCGGCATCGGCTTCGCCACCGTCACCTCGTCCACCTCCGCGCTCGTCGCCGACCTCACGCGCAACGGCCGCTACGGCTCGTCGATGGGCGTGCTGCGCACCGTCATGGACGTCGGCCAGTCGATCGGCCCGGTGCTCACCGGCTTCATGGTCGGCGTCGCCGGCTACGGCAGCGCCTTCACCCTGCTGGCGGCGATCCTGGTGGGCGCCGCGCTGATGCTGGGGCTGCTGCTGCGCGACGGGTAAGCTCGCGCCTGATCGGCTATAGTGAGTCAGCCCCCTTCCCTGAGGAGACCATCATGCGCATCCGTACCCTACTCGCCATTCTGGCTTTCGTCCCTGCCTTTTCTTCACTGCCGGCTGCCGCCGATTCGACCGTGCAGCGCACGTCCGTCGCTGCCATGCTGGAAACGATCTCGCCCACGGCCTGCACCGCCAGCGCAAAGGGCACGCACGTCGCCCAACTCAATTGCTGCTCAGCCCACAAAGGCCTCTGTGGCTGCCGCGCCGGCAAGATCGTGTGCTGCGACGGCACCGTCAGCACCGAGCCGGGGTGCACGTGTCATGGGGATGAGGGCGTGGTTGAATAGTCCCGTAAAGAGCTGATGTACGAGGGCTAGCCTTTTACTTTTCGGTTTCACTGATTGATGGCAGTACCCACACATGTTGCCCAAGAACGTACCTAACATTTCTGTCATGTGGGACCGCCCAGCTTCATACGGGATATGTCACCGATGAACACTGATTTGCGATTGCTGCTAGATCTCACAGATCTCCACGGGGAAAAGGGAAAAGAGCTGTTCAGCGCATGCACCGGTGAACTCTTTCCTTGCGATGCATTAGGGTTTGCTGTTCTCGAACGATCTCTAAATCTATTAAAGGGCTTTCACCTTTTGCTCTCCAATGGCGGCTACACCCCAGGAGTAGGGCTTCTGCGAATGCAGCTCGACAATGTTCTTCGATTTCACGGCATCGTCAAATCTGCTGACCCGCATGACACTGCCAACTTGATCTTCCATGGAGTATCGCTACGCACTCTGAAGGACCGATCCGGCAAGAAAATGACTGATGCGCGGCTTGTCGAGTTACTTTCTTCAGAAAATCCTTGGGTTGACCATGTCTATAACCTTGCGTGTAGCTACATCCACCTCTCTGATCAGCATATGCACCACTTCCTTCTGAGATCGAAAAAGGATGATGCCGGCATGCGAGATATCACTATCGGGGACGAAGACGATCATGTGGAGCACCAACACAAGGTTCAGTTGATAAAGGCCTTCGCTGTGGTGACTCGTGGTGTCCTTGAACTCATTCGGCAGTGGTCAGTTATTCGCCATCAGCACGGAACAAATGAACAACTCAAGTCCCGGTTTGTGGAAGCCATATAACTTACTTACTCACAGCCACCCAAACCCCATCCCACCCCACCTCCGGCGGCGCCTGCCGGAATGCCACAACCCGTTCCAGCATGACCTGGCTGGGGCGATCCGATGGCGCATCGGCGAGGCATGCGCGGAACGCCGCTTCGGCCGCATCCCAGTCCTGTTCACGGTAACGCGCCAGCCCGGCCTCGTAAGCCTGCACCCGCTGCCTGTCGCTTTCGCCCAGTTCGGCTGAATAGCCCAGCAACTCGTACACCCTCACCGGTTCCAGCTTGCCGGCGACGCGCAGGCTGTCGATTTCGCGGAAGGCCAGCGTCTCCCCTGCCAGATCCCGAGTTCCCTCGCTGACGAGGATGCGCGTGCCGTAGAACTTGTTCGCCTGTTCCAGCCTTGACGCGAGGTTCACGATGTCGCCGATGACGGTGTAGCCACGCGAGGTTTCGGAGCCGATGTTGCCCACCGTCACCTCGCCGCTGGCGATGCCCATGCGCACGTTGACCTCGGGCAGGCCCTGGCGGGTGCCGAACATCTCGGGCAGCCAGGCGCGGAAGGCTTCCATGCGTGCCAGCTGCTCCAGCGCGGCGATGCAGCCCAGCCGCGCGTGGTCGGCGGGATCGGTGAAGGGCGGGCCCCAGAAGGCCATGACCGAGTCGCCGATGTACTTGTCGACGATGCCCTGCCGGGTCCGGATCACCTCGGACATCAGCGAGAAGTAGCGGTTGAGGAAGCGCACCGCGGCGTCCGGCGTCAGCCCCTCGCACAGGCGGGTGAAATCCTGCAGGTCGGAGAAGAACACCGTCATCACCTGGCGCTCGCCGCCATCCGAGGGCATGCGGTTTTCCAGCAGGTTCTTGACGATGCGCGGGTCGACGTACTGGCCGAAGGTATCGCGGATGCGCTCCTTCTCGCGCAGGCCGACCACCATGTGGTTGAAGGAGGTGGCGAGCGTGGCCAGTTCGTCGTGGCTGCGCACCAGGATCTCCACGTCGAGGTCGCCGGCCTCGACCGCGCGCGTGCCGCCGACCAGGCGCTTGACCGGATCGACCAGAGAGCGCGTGACGAAGGTGGCGAAGATCAACCCGAGCGCGGTGGCGATCGCGGTGACGATCCAGTTGAGCGTGGTGGCGCGCTTCTCCTCCTTCTTGGCCTGGTTGGCGGTGTCCTGGGTCAGTCTGTTGAGGATGTCGATGGTCTTGCCGATTTCGACGTCGACGGTGTCCTTCTCGCGCAGCAGGGTTTCGCGCACCAGTTTCTCGGAACGCGGGTTGCCCTCCTCGGCCTCGATCTGGAACAACCGAAAGGTTCTGTGGAATTGCTGGCGCGCGGTCTGGATCGCGGGCAACTGCTTGCCCAGCACGGCGAGGGTCACGCGGTCGAGTTTGAGGTCCTTTTGCGCCTCGGCCTCGCCCAGCATGCGCAGCGAGGAATCGACGATCTGGTCGGCGTTGACCCCGCGCATGTCGAAGCCGTTCGATTCGCTGGCGAGGAATTCGGGATCGGGCTTCGCCACGTCCATGCCGGCCAGCACGCGCTCCATGTGCACCATCTGCTGGCGGATGAGGATCTCGACGCTGGCCACCTGCTGCTGCAGCGGCAGGTACCAGTCGGACAGCGCGCGCACCTGGTTGTTGAGCTGGCGGAAGTTGAGTACCGACATCCAGGTGACGACCACCATCAGTACCAGCAGGGCCATGGTGATGCTGAATATTTTCAGGCTGATGGGAAGTCGCATGGGGGCACCCGGTGAGTCGACTCATTGAACCCTAGCGTACGCCGGCGATTCGTCAAAGCCCGGGCGCGCGAAGGCAGCTTACAGCAGAGGCTTAAGCGGCAGCAGCTGCCACAGCCGCACATGGCCGCGCTTGGTCAGCGGAACGTACTGGTCGGGCTTGTCGGCGGCGCTCCAACTGTTTTCCGGACGCATGTCGGCTTCCATGATCGCCTGCAGCCGCTGCGCCAGACCGGGGTGATGGATGATCGCGCCGACTTCGGTGTTGAGGTTTTCCGAACGCGGGTCGAAGTTGAAGGTGCCGACGTAGGCGA
>DATCTE010000317.1:0-6641 GCA_036568085.1 Thiobacillus sp. | reverse complement strand
CTGCTGATGCATGACGAGGACCCCGGGGTCCGCAGCGCGGTGGCGAGCCGCATCGGCGACGACTGGCTGCCGGGCATGGCACATGACGGCGAGATCACGGTACGGCGCGAAGTGGCCAAGCGGATGCCTCCCGGCCAGCTGCACCTGCTGCTGGACGACCCGGACTGGCGCGTGCGCTACGAAGTGGCCAGCCGCGCGGAACCGAGCCATCTGAAGCGGCTGGCCGACGATGAGGACGAACTGGTGCGCAGCCTTGCCCGCCAGCGCCTGGGAGGCGACACGGCAGGCGTCAGCCGGCTGGTGACGCAGAAACCGGCGTTGCGGCCGTTTTAGGAAACAGGCAGAGGAGCAGGAAATGGCCAAGATCAGTCGTGACAGTGACATCGTGGAACTCACCGCCGACCCGATTTTCGACTACGGGGCGAAGGTGAAGTCCACCAAGACGGTGCGCAACGACGGCACCTATGCCGGCAAGGACATTGGCGAGATCCTGGTGCGGAAAGGCGACATCGGCTACGTCACCAGCATCGGTACCTTCCTGCAGCAGTTCTACATCTACGCCGTCGACTTCGTCGATACCGGCCATCGCGTCGGCATGCGCGGCAAGGAACTCGAAGCCTTCGTCGACGACAAGCCAGCTGCTCAGTCCACAGCAACAGGAGCGACGGCATGAGCAGGGAGCAGTGCCTGCCGCCGCAGGCGGGAGGTGCGACCGTCCGCGACCAGCCCGCAGGGCGCAGGACGCCACGAAGTGGCGGTCCCGAGCAAAGCGAGGGACGGGCCGAAGGCACGCAATGCCGTCAGGAGCCGACGCCAAGGCGTTTGATGAATAGAGAACGCACCGGAGGTGACGCAGCATGATCGAACCGAGAGAAGCGAAATACCAGTGGGGCCAGCGCATGGTGGCGACGGCCGACCTGTTCAACGACGGCACCTACCCGGACCGCGAGCCGGAGGCGCTGCTGGTGAGCACCGGCACGCCCGGCGAAATCGTCAACGTCGGCTACCACGAGGAACTCAACCTGCCGGTCTATCTGGTCGAGTTCGAGGCCGGCGGGGTGGTGGGCTGCCTCGAGGAAGAGATCACGCCGGCGTGAACACCCGGCCCGGACGAACGCGGAGCGGAATGTGGGCGACGTGGTACTGCCTGGCGGCATGCATCCGAACGATGTGGATCGCAAGCGCATCGAGCGTGCGCTGGAAGCCCGCGCGCGCTACCGCTACGTCAGCCCGGAAGTGCGGGGCGTGGAGGGCGGCTACCGGATCGAGAGCCCCTGCTGCTCGCGCAATATCGACCCGGCCGGCGGCATGATCGACATCGCCAGGCTGGAATACGCGAGCGGCTTGCAGCGCTGGCGTCTGTATCGCAAGGACCACGCGCGCAGCGAGTGGAGGCTGTTTGGAGAGTTCGGCGCGCTGGCCGCGCTGTTGCAGATGTTGAACCAGGACCCAGATCGGATTTTTTGGCCATGACGCAGCACACCGTTTATCTCGACAACAACGCCACCACGGCGGTGGCGCCCGAGTGCGTGGCGCCGCTGCTCGAATGCCTGTGCGCGTCCTGGGGCAACCCGTCGAGCAAGCACGCCGTGGGCGAGGCGGCGAAGTCGCGTGTGATCGCGGCGCGCGCGTCGGTGGCGACGCTCCTGAATGCGACGCCGGCCGATATCGTGTTCACCGCCAGCGGCACCGAGTCCAACCATTTGGCGATCCACGGCGCGCTGGCGGCGCGCCCGGGTCGCGCCCACATCGTCACCAGCGCGGTCGAGCATCCGGCCACGCTGGCCCTGCTGGCGCAGCTGGAAACACAGGGCGTTCAGGTGACGCGCCTGCCGGTCGACGCCGACGGCGGCCTCGATCTCGCCGTACTGGACACCGCGATCACGCCGGACACCGCGCTGGTCTCGCTGATGTGGGCCAACAACGAAACCGGTGTGCTGTTCCCGGTCGCCGAGGCCGTGCGCATGGCCAAATCGAAAGGCGCGCTGTTCCACACCGACGCGGTGCAGGTGGCCGGCAAGCTCGCCATCGATCTCGCAGCGCTGCCGGCCGACCTGCTGTCGGTGTCCGGGCACAAGCTGCATGCGCCCAAGGGCGTCGGTGCGCTGTTCGTGCGCAAGGGGCTGAAGCTTGCGCCGATGCTGTTCGGCCACCAGGAACGCAACCGGCGCGGCGGCACCGAAAACGTGCCGGGCATCGTCGGCATGGGGGTGGCGTGCGAACTCGCCGCCCAGGCGCTCGACGCCAAGGCGGCGGCGATGGCCGCCCTGCGCGACCGCTTCGAGGCCGGCGTGCTGGCGCGCTTCCCCTTTGCACGCATCAACGGCGGCCGCTCGGAACGCGTCGCCAACACCAGCAGCGTGCGCTTCGGCGAACTCGAGGCCGAGGTGATCCTCGACAAGCTCGACCGCACCGGCATCTGCGCCTCGTCCGGCGCCGCGTGCACCGCCGGCGGCAGCGCGCCGTCGCACGTCCTGCAGGCCATGGGCCTCACCGAGGCGCAGGCGCGGGCGACGATCCGGTTTTCGCTGAGTCGCTACACGACCGCTGCGGAAATCGACCGGGTGCTCGATAGCTTGAGTGCAGTCATCCAGCGAATGACCGCCGAAGCTGCCTAAATCCACTTTCAACCCCAGGAATCAGCATGAAAATCATGATCAGGAAAGACGCGCAGGGAATCCTCTCGGCCTACGTGCCGAAGAAGGACCTCGAAGAGCCCATCGTGGCCATGGAGCAGGCGGGCATGTGGGGCGGCATCGTCACGCTGGCCAACGGCTGGCGCCTGGAACTGCCGGCCATGGCGGCGGAAACGACCCTGCCGATCACGGTCGACGCGCGCCGCCTGGGGGAGTGACATGATCAGCCCGGACGATCTTGCGCGCATCGGCACCCTGCTGGCGGCACCGCCGGCGGGGAATCCGCTGGCCGATTTCCGCAGCCGCTTCCCCGGCCTTTCGCTCACCCGCTGCGACGCGGGCGACATGGGCGGCGAGGCGCCGTATCGCGAATACCCATCCTTCAATCTCTACCTGGTCGACGGCCGCGACCACTGCTGGCATCTGACCGGCGATCCGGCGGCCGCGACCGGCATCGTCGTCGCAGCGCGCAATTAAGGAACCGTCATGGACCAAGGCTGGATACCGCTTTCCGACCCCGACATCAGCCTGCTTGAGGTGGATGCGGTCGTCGATGTGCTGAAGTCGCCACGCCTCTCCCAGGGGCCGGCCGTCGCGGCGTTCGAGTCCGCCTTCGCCGCGTACGCCGACCGCCGGCACGGCGTGGCGGCGGCCGGCGGCACCCTGGGCCTGCTGCTGGCATTGAAGGCGATGGGCATCGGGCCGGGCGACGAGGTGATCGCCTCGCCCTACAGCTGGCACCAGATCGCGCACGCCATCGTGCTGGCGGGGGCGACACCGGTGTTCGCCGACATCGACTACTGGTCGGGGACGCTGGCGCCGGACAAGGTCGAGGAGAAAATCACGCCGCACACCCGCGCCATCCTCGCCGGCAACACCAACGGCCACCCGGCGCCGTGGGCGGCGCTGCGCGAGATGGCCACCCGCCACGGCCTGCGCCTGATCGAGGACTCCACCGAGGCCATCGGCTCGACCTACCAAGGGCGCCGGGTAGGCGGTTTCGGCGACGTGGCCGTGTTCGATTTTTCCCAGCCGGGCGCGCTGACCTGCGGCGAGGGCGGCATGGTGCTGGCCGACGATGCCGAACTGGCGAGCCGGATCCGGACCCTGCGCAGCCGCAGGCTGGACGAGCGCTTCTCGGTGGTGATCGGCAACAGCGTGCCGGTCCAGGCTGGCATGAACGAACTCACCGCCGCACTGGGGCTCACCCAACTCGGACGCATCGACAGGATTCTCGAACGGCGCAAGGCCGTCGAACAGCTTTACTACGATTACGTCAAATCCTTCGAGGGCATCAAGGACCCCTACATCGGCCCCGACGTGACCGAGGTGCACTGGTTCCTCTATCTGGTGCACCTCGGTACGCGCTTCACCAAAAGCAGCCGCGACGCCATCGTCAACGACCTTGCCACCGAGAAGATCGAGGCCGCGGCCTACTGCCAGCCGCAGCACCTGCAGGCGTTCTACACCGGCCTGGGCTATCGCAAGGGCGACTTCAAGGTCACCGAGAAGGTCGCCGACCGCATCATCGCGCTGCCTTTCCACGCCCATCTGGTCGAAGACCAGATCGGCTTCATCGTCCAGACCGCCAAGGACGCATCGATCAACATCGGTGCGGGCTCGGCCATCTACCTATGACGTACTTTCGATTAACCAAACACGCAAGGAGCAGTGAAATGCCAGTATTGACCATCCAGCCCTCAGGCAAGACCATCCCGTCCGTCGAGGGCATGAGCATCCTCGAAGCCCTGCTCGCTGCCGGCGAACCGATCGCGCACAAATGCGACGGCAAGGCCGAATGCGGGTCCTGCCACATCTTCGTCCACGACGGGCGCAAGAGCCTGTCCAAGGTCCAGCGCGCCGAAAACGAAAAGCTCGACACCCTCGTCGGGATCGGCTCCAAGTCGCGCCTGGCCTGCCAGGCCAAGCTGGGTAATGAGAACGTCACAGTCGAGTTGCTGGGCTTTGGTTCCGGTCTCTGAATTCACTCAAGGAGAGAGCAGCATGGATAAAGATCAGGTGATGATTCACGTCCGTTTCGCACCCAACGGTACGGTGACGGAAATCGGCGAGCGGCCCGGCGCCCTCAGCGCGCAGGCATGGTTCAACCTGCTGACGAGTTCGACCCAGGACAACTACGAGACCCTGTCCGGCGGGCGCGCCCTGTTCCGCCTGTCGCGCGCGCAGGTCGACCAGCTGAAATCGTCAGCGGCTTAAGGAGACATGATCATGGACAAGATCGACGCACTGCTGAGCGAGATCACTTCGCACCTGGAAGAGGGCGGCATCGTCCCCTATCTGGGGCCGGGGGTGCTCGATCTGGTTCCGGGCGGCAGCCCGGTTCCCAATTCGCCCGAGGCGCTGGTGAAACAGCTGGTGGCGAAATCGAGCGTGCCGTTCAAGATACGCGGCAACCTCACCGCCGCCGCGCAGTACATCGAAAACTTCAAGCACCGCAAGACCCTGGTCGGGCTCATGGCGGAAGCCTTTGCCGTCGAGGTGCCGCCCACCGTTCTGCATGAGTACCTGGCAGGCATCGTGCGCAAGCCCTTGCTGATCGTCGACGCCTGGTACGACAACGCCATGGCCACGGCCCTGCAGTCGCGCAACCTGTGGGGGCAGTTGCAGGGGGTGAGCCAGTCCGAGCATTTCGGCACCTGGGTGCATTACTTCCGGCCCAACGGCATGCAAGCCGACCCGTTCGAGGCCGACACCTGGGATACCCTGCTCTACAAGCCCATGGGCTCGATCGCACCGGACAGGAATTTCCTGGTGTCCGATACCGATTTCGTCGAAGTGCTCACCGAGATCGACATCCAGACGCCGATTCCGGACATCGTGCAGCAGCTACGCAGCGGCCGCCATTTCCTGTTTCTCGGCTGCCGTTTCCGCAACCAGCTGGAACGCACCTTCGCGCGCCAGATCATGAAGCGCTCCTCGGACAGGCACTGGGCGGTGCTGCCTGGCGAGCTCAGCCGCAACGAGTCGCGCTTCCTCGAAGAGCAGAACATCACCCGCATCGACATGCCGCTCGATGCGTTCGTGCGACTGCTGGGGGTGGAAGCGGCCAGCGAAGCGATGGCGATCGCCGTCTGAGGCACCCCGCCGGGACCTCGGCGCGTCAGACCTCGCTGACGGCCGTCATCTGCGTTTCGCCGTCCTGGTCCACGCTTTCGATCTTCACCGTGTAGCCCCACAGGCGGGCGACGTGCCGCAGCATTTCCGGCGTCGATTCGCCCAGCGGCCGGCGATCGTGCATGTAGTGGCGCAGGGTGAGCGAGCGGTCGCCGAAGACGTCGACTTCGTAGACCTGGATGTTGGGTTCGCGGTTGCCGAGGTTGTACTGGTCGGCGAGCTGCTGGCGCACTGTGCGGTAGCCGGCGTCGTCGTGAATCGCGGTGACTTCCAGTTTGTCCTCGCGGTCGTCGTCCACCAGGGCGAACAGCTTCATGTCGCGGATCAGCTTGGGCGAGAGGTATTGCGCGACGAAACTTTCGTCCTTGAAGTTGCGCATGGCGAAATCGAGCGACTTCACCCAGTCGCTGCCGGCCAGGTCCGGGAACCAGCGGCGGTCCTCCTCGGTGGGGTGCTCGCAGATTCGGCGCAGATCCTGGAACATGGAAAAACCCAGCGCGTAGGGGTTGATGCCGCTGTAGAAGCGGCTGTTGAAGGGCGGCTGGTAGACCACGTTGGTGTGGCTTTGCAGGAACTCCATCATGAAGCCGTCGGTGAGCTTGCCTTCCTCGTACAGGTGGTTGAGCAGGGTGTAGTGCCAGAAGGTGGCCCAGCCCTCGTTCATGACCTGGGTCTGCCGCTGCGGATAGAAGTATTGCGCGATTTTTCTGACGATTCTGACGATCTCGCGCTGCCAGGGCGCCAGGCGCGGGGCGTTCTTCTCGATGAAATACAGCAGGTTCTCCTGCGGCTCGCTGGGGAAGCGGGCGGCCCGCTCTTCCTGCCCGGTTGCCTGCCGGGTCGGCAGGGTCCGCCACAGATCGTTGACCT
>DATCTE010000316.1:0-2589 GCA_036568085.1 Thiobacillus sp. | reverse complement strand
CTTGAAGGCATCCAGCAGCAGGTAGCCGCCGTTGGCCTGATGCAGCGCGCCCGGCTTGATCAGCAGAAAATTGGTGACCAGCGCACCCAGTTGGGAAACGTGCTCGACCCGCCCCAGCAGGTTCTGGTAGGTGGGGTGCTCCTCGTACACCACCGGGGCGCCTTCGGTGGCCTCGCGCCCCACCAGCAGATTGACGAGAAAGCGGCTGAAATTGGGCAATTCGCTGGTGAGGGCGGCGAGGCCGGACAAGGCTTCCTTGGGATGGCGGAACTCATCCATGCTCGCGATGACGTTCTGCTGCACCTCGTTGAGATAGCTGCACACCACCGGGTAATCCGCATAATCGCTGCGCAGCGCGTCGATCTGGTGACCGGTGGCGAACAGGACCACCTCCTCGTTGAGCTTGCGCACGCGCTCGATGCGTTCGCGCCGCCACTGATGGACCTGGCGAATGACCGTTTCCAGCTGCTCCTGCAGGCTGGCAATCGTCTGCTCGATACGCGTCTTCTCCTCAGCAGGCAACTTCTCAAAGTCGTCCGGGCTCATCACCTCGTCACCCTTGGCTGGCGCAAACGAGAAGCCGTTCGGCGTGCGGATCAGCACGATGCCATGTTTGACGGCCTCATCGCCCACTTGGCCGAATGCCTGCGTCTGGCGCTCGCCGTATTCCTCGTCGACCTGATTCAGGCGGCGGCGGTACTCCTCACCCTCGAACACCGCCGGAATCGTGGCCTGGAGTTCCGCCACCAGCTGCTGCATGTCGGCCTGCAGGCGTGCGCCCATGCCGGCAGGCAGCTGAATGACGCGCGGCTTGTGCGGCTGGCTGAAATTGTGGACGTAGCACCAGTCGGCCGGCTTGGCTTCTTTTCCCACACGATGATCGAGCAGCTGCCGGATCAGCGTGCGCTTGCCGCTGCCGGGCTGCCCCATGACGTAGAGGTTGTAGCCTGCATGGCGCATGCCGATGCCAAAATGCGCCGCGTCGATGGCGCGCACCTGGCCGATGCCCTCGGTCAGGTCGTCGAGCTCGGCAGTGGTCGTGAACGTGAACCACTCGACATCGCAGGGGCGATAGAGACGGTCGGAGGAAAGCGGCTGGGTTGTTGTCATGTTTTCAATGTAGTCACTTTTGGCAAGGTCATGTGCTGCGGTCGACCTCCACAGCGAGATCGTGCAGCGCAGGGGCGAGTTCCACCGGATAGTCGTAGGCTTCCAGCCGGCGCAAGGGTTCCGGCAGCCGAGAGAGGTTTGCCGCGGCATGGCGGCGGATGTCCGGCAAGCTTGGCGCCTGCGCCAGGCGGCGCCCGCCGCGCATCACCGGAACCAGCAGCGGTTCGCCCGGCTGGGCGTCGCTTTCCAGCGTGACGACATCGCGGGCCATGCGGCCGTCGGCGTCATGGTGGCGGTACACCTGCTTGCGCCCGGGCCAGGTCGCCTTGCCTTCGGAGCGCTTGCGGCGTGCGCGGCCGGCATATTCCTGCAGCTTGTAGGCGCAATCGAGGTAAGGCAGATCGCTCGACGTATCCATGTGGGTGCCGACGCCGAAGCCGTCCACCGGTGCACCGGCTGCCAGCATGTCGCGCAGCGCAAACTCGTCGAGGTCGCCGCTGACGAAGATGATGACGTGGCCGAGCCCGCCGGCGTCGAGGATGGTGCGCACCCTGCGTGCATGCTCGGCGAGATCGCCGGAGTCGATGCGAACGCCCTTGATACGGATGCCGGCGGCAGCCAGACGCGGGGCCAGCGCCACCACCTTGCGCGCCGCCGCTTCGGTGTCCCAGGTATCGATCAGCAGCACCACATTGTCGGGCTGGGCATGGGCGAAATGCTCGAAGGCCAGTGTCTCGTCGTCGTGCGCCTGGATGAAGGAATGCGCCATGGTGCCGAACAGCGGAATGCCGAAGTGCTGGCCGGCCAGCACGGTCGAGGTGCCGGAAAAGCCGGCGAGGTAGCTCGCGCGCGCCGCCAGCAGGCCCGCCTCCGCCCCGTGGGCACGGCGCAGGCCGAAGTCCACCAGCAGCGTGTCCGGCGCCATCAGTACCGAGCGCGCGGCCTTGGACGCGATCATGGATTCGAGATGCAGCAGGTTGATCAACCGCGTCTCCACCAGTTGCGCCTGCGCGATCGGTGCGGTCACACGCAGGATCGGCTCGTTGGGGAAGAACACCGTGCCTTCGGGCATGGCATGGACGTCGCCGGTGAAGCGCAGCGTTTCCAGCGAGGCAAGGAAATCCGGGCTGAAGCGCCGGGTCGATGCCAGCCATTCCAGTTCTTCGGGGGTGAAGTGCAACTGCTCCAGATAGGCCAGGCACTGCTCGAGTCCCGCCGCCAGCAGAAAACCGCGCGCCGGGTGCAGCCTGCGCACGAAAAACTCGAACACCGCGGTCTCCGCCATGCCGGCGTCGTGATAGCCCTGCAGCATGGTGAGCTGATAGAGATCAGTGAGCAGGACGCTGGTTGCGGAATTCATGCAGCCCGGCCGCTCAGCGTGATTTGCCGCGCGCCGAGGCTCGTCATCTCCGCCTTGGCGCGCTGCCCGTCGCCGGGCTGGACGTCCACTGCGCGTATCGCGTCGGTCAGCACGAACAC
>DATCTE010000315.1:0-2562 GCA_036568085.1 Thiobacillus sp. | reverse complement strand
GCTGGTACGCGCTCTGGTTGTTGCGGATGCTGGATGTCATCAGGCCCGCCAGACCGAGCAGGCCGATGGCCAGCACCAGCACCGCGACCAGCACTTCGAGCAGGGTAAAACCGGACTGTTTCATCGTCATCCTCATGGGCAGACAGCGTCGGCAACGTACGGGCGCCCGGTCAACTCGACCTGGATGGCCCGTCCCTTGACGGTGGCGGGGATGGGGGGGCACAGCGTCAGGGTGGTGGCCGCGGCCAGGGTGGTGCGGCCATTCGGCGTATAGATAATGGTGGTCACCGCACCGGCTGCCAGCGTGCTGCCGCCGGTGAGGGCGGGTTGCACGCGAATCACACCCGACGCATCCCGCACGATCCAACCCTGCTGCCAGCCACCCGTGCAACTGCTGCCATCGCTGCTGGCGCACACGCTGACCTGGGCGCCCCGCTTGACGGCCTCGCTCCGCGCCAGGCTGAGCGCGCCGACGAGTTCGTTGGCCTGCGATGCCATACGGCTGTTCATCACGAACATCTGATAATTCGGGACGGCAACGGTCAGCAGAATGACCGCCACGGCCAGCGTGACCAGCAGTTCGATCAGGGTAAAGCCGCGCGTTGTGTCCGGGGCGTCAGTCATGGTGTTCAGGTTCTCGTTTCACGCTGCCACCTTAAAAAGAGAGCGCAGCGATGTCCAGTTCCGCAAGACGAATGGCGGGATTGGGTTTATGAACGGCCAAGCCCACCGACACTGTGTTTCAGAAGTCCACAATGCTTAACGTCATGAATGGGACCAACTTGAGAACCAACGGGATCAGCAGGCGCCGGTGACGAGCCGCGGGCGTCCCGCGTTATTGATGATAATGTCGCGGCGCGAGCCTGCCGTACATATCTCGAACGTGCCATTGGACAGTCCGCCCGAGCCCTGGCTGCTTCCATTAGGCAGATAACTTATGAAACGGCGGTAAGTCATGCCAGTCGTAATGCTTACCGTTTGATGAACGCGCTCTTGCACCCGAAAAATCAGGTCATTCGCGTCAACTACGCCTCGCGTCCCGCCATCGACAAACACCAGCCAGCCCTCATGCCAACCGGCCGTAGCATCGCAAGCCGGCATGGCAGCGCCCGCATTGCTCGTCTTGCAAACTGTTATCCGAACCCCACGCTTGACCGCTTCGGATCGCGCCAGATGCAGGACCGTCACCATATTGTTGGTCACGGTCGCCAGCCTGCTGGTGCTCACCAGAAATGCGTAGCCTGGAATGGCAATCGCCAATAAAATTGAACCCACCGCCAGCACAACCAGCAGTTCCACCAGTGTGAATCCGCGCCGTCCCATTTCCCCCTCCCTCGCTTTTTTTTATGGGAATGCCAGCTTGCCATGCTGTGGAATGCGCATCTATACAACTTTAGTCGTAGGTCAGGCCCATGCGTGAACCCGACCATCCGGGGTCGAAACCGTCCGTCATCGTCCTGGGTGCGGGGGTTTCCGGCCTCAGCGCGGCGCTGGCCCTGCTGAGGGACGGCCATGGCGTCACGCTGCTGGAACGCGGAGAAGTCGGCGCCGAATCGTCGTGGGCGGGCGGCGGGATTCTGTCGCCGCTGCTGCCGTGGGATTATCCCGACGCGCTCTCCGGACTGGCGCTGCGCTCGATGGCCGGGTATGCCAACTGGGTGGCGGACATTGAAACGGAAAGCGGATACAGCGCCGAATACTGGCGCTGCGGGATGCAGGTTCTGGGCGAGCCCCAGCCCGACAGCGCGCTCGCCTGGTGCGCCGCACACGGCCTGACGGTGCAACGCAGGCCCGCACTGACAGGCGAAAGCCTGTGGCTGCCCGACATCGCCCAGGTGCGCAATCCGCGTCTGGTGGCCGCCTTGCGCGAAGCAGTTGTGCGGCTGGGCGGGATCATCCGCACCCACAGCGCGGTGGAAACGGTCACTGCCCACGCGGGGCACATGGTGGCGGTGCGCGCCGTACGGGACATCTACAGGGCCGACCAGTTCGTCCTGGCCACTGGGGCATGGGCGGGCATCGCACTCCCCGACCTGGCCGGCGTCCCGAACATCCGCCCGATTCGCGGCCAGATGCTGCTGTTCAAAGGGGCGCCCGGCATGCTCGACACGATCCTGTACCGCAAGGGCCTGTATCTGATTCCGCGCCGCGATGGGCATGTGCTGGTGGGCAGCACGCTGGAAAACGCCGGATTCGACAAAACGACCGATGACGCCACGCGCCGGCGCCTGCACGGTGAGGCCGCCGAATTGCTGCCCGCGCTAGCCAACCTCGATCCGGTGCAGCACTGGGCCGGACTGCGCCCCGGCTCGCCCGACAATATCCCGGTCATCGACCGGCATCCCGATTTCGACAACGTGTTCGTCAACACCGGGCATTACCGCTACGGGGTGACGATGGCGCCGGCCTCGGCGGAACTGCTGGTCGACCTGATGGAAGGCGGGACGCCGGCACTTGATCCCGCGCCGTATCGCTGGCAGGCCGCGCTGGCACGCAACTGGGGCGATGCGCTGTAGCGCGTCGCCAGCCGCACAGGATGGTTTACACTTTGCGCCACTGAAA
>DATCTE010000314.1:0-2579 GCA_036568085.1 Thiobacillus sp. | reverse complement strand
CGTACCCCTCTTCGGGTGACAAGGCGATTTCGACGCGGTCGCCTATCTTGCGGCCTGCCACTGCCGATTCGATCGCAGGCAGGATGCCGCTGTTGGCGCCCTGAACGTAACCCACCGGAATATCATGCTGTTCGACGACCATGCCGCGCGAATCCAGAATGGAATAGGTAATGTATACGAGTTTGTTTTGTGTCACGGTGACCATGCTGTCTCATCCATCTCCGTCGAAGAAAGCGCCGCGCCAGTGCCTGACTGGCTCCCGCGCCGCCTGCTTATGATACCTTCGAAGTCCGCCCCACACATCGCACGCCCATGAAACCGCTCAAACACCTGCCCGCCTGGAAGGACCTGGAACAGCATTACAAGTCCATGCGCGACTTCGACATGCGCACCGCCTTCCGCGAGGACGCCCATCGCTTCGAGCAGCTGTCCCTCCGCTGCGGCAACCTGCTGCTCGACTACTCGAAGAATCGCGTCACCACTGAAACCATGCAGCATCTGATGCAACTGGCGCGCGAATCCGGGCTGGAGGACATGCGCGCTGCCATGTGCAAGGGCGAACGCATCAACTTCACCGAAAAGCGCGCGGTACTGCACGTCGCGCTGCGCGCGCCGGTACGGCCGCCCCTGATGGTGGAAGGCGTGGACGTCGAACGCGAAGTCGCCAATGTGCTCCAGCGCATGCAGCACTTCGTCGAAGCGGTCCACAACGGCAGCTGGCTGGGGTACACCGGCAAACCGATCCGCGATGTGGTGAACATCGGCATCGGCGGCTCGGATCTGGGCCCGGCGATGGTGTGCGCGGCACTCGACCATTACGCGGTGGAAAACCTGCGGGTGCATTTCGTTTCCAACCTCGATCCAGCGCATCTGGCGACCACGCTCAAAACGCTCGATCCCGAGACCACGCTGTTCATCGTTGCCTCGAAAACCTTCACCACGCTGGAAACGCTGGCCAATGCGAACTCGGCCAAGGCCTGGCTGCTGGCTGCCCTGCGCGCGCCAGCAGCGGTGGCGCGTCATTTCGTGGCCTTGTCCACCAATGCACAGGCGGTCGAAGCCTTCGGCATCGATCCGGACAACATGTTCATCTTCTGGGACTGGGTCGGCGGCCGTTATTCGCTGTGGTCGGCGATCGGCCTGTCGATCGCGCTGCAGATCGGCTGGGGCAACTTCCAGGCGCTGCTGGCCGGCGCGCACGCGATGGACGTCCATTTCAAGGAAGCGCCGCTCGAGGCCAACATGCCGGTGATCCTCGGCATGCTCGGCATCTGGTATGCCAACTTCTGGGGCACCGACACCTACGGCATCTTTCCCTACGACCAGCGCCTGCGTCTGCTGGTGCCGTTCCTGCAGCAGCTCGACATGGAATCGAACGGCAAGAACGTCAACCGGGCCAACAAGCTGGTCAACTACAACACCGGCCCCATCGTGTGGGGCGCGCCCGGCACCAACGGCCAGCACGCCTTCTTCGAGCTGGTGCACCAGGGCACGCGCCTGATCCCCACCGACTTCCTGGCGGCGGCGGTCAACCCCACGCCGCTGGCCGACCAGCACGAATGGCTGCTGGCCAACTGCCTGGCGCAGACCGAGGCCCTGCTGAAAGGCAAGTCGCGCGCGGTGATCGAGGCGGAACTCATCGCCCAGGGCATGAGCCGCGAAGACGCGAAGGCATTGGCCCCGCACAAGGTCTTCCCGGGCAACCGCCCCAGCAACACCCTCCTCTACCAGAAGCTCGACCCGCACACCCTGGGCATGCTGATCGCGCTCTACGAGCACAAGGTGTTCGTGCAGGGCGTGATCTGGCAGATCAACAGCTTCGACCAGTGGGGCGTCGAGCTCGGCAAGCAACTGGCGCCGCCGATCCGCGCCGCGCTGAGTTCCGTCAGGTCAATCGGCGAGCACGACGGCTCCACCCTCGGCCTGATCGCCGACATCCGCCGGCGCCGCGGGCTCAGTACTTAGAGCCTGATTCAGCAGAAATCATGTCCCGCGTTGAGACCAGGATCGGATGGATGCAAGGCGCGGGGCGCCGGCCATGGTCATTCCATGGCCAAGTGCCGCAACGCCGCAGACGCCGACCCTGGTCCCAACCCGAAGGGCCGGTTGCCTGCGGGCGCATGGCCGCGTTGCGGGCCGTTCATTTGGAACGACCAAATTTCACGCCCCACGCCTCGCCCTGCATCCCGCAGGCAACCGGCGCGGGGCATGATTTCTACTGAACCAGGCTCTTAACGCGCACGCGGTAGCTGAGCGTCGCCTTGCCCTCGGCAGGCACGCTCACCTTCCATTCGGCGGTGCCGGAGGCCGCCTTGGTGTGCGGCTGTGACTCGGAAATCATCGTCCAGTCGCCCGGCATCGGTTCGCGCACGGTGACGGTGACCGCTTCCGGCTTGGCGTTCTTCAGCACGATCTCATAGGCCGATTCGAACACGGTGTTGTAACGTCCCGTGCCCGCCAGTTTCTGGAATTCGGTCTGCTTCCTGTCGGCGGTCACGTCGAAGGCATCGCCCAGCTTCAGGCGCACGGTTTCGTTCTTCGGCGTGTGGTCGATGCGATCCTCGCCGACGAACTGCGCG
>DATCTE010000313.1:0-3620 GCA_036568085.1 Thiobacillus sp. | reverse complement strand
GTATTACGTGCTGAACGACGCCGACCCCGCCACTGTATCGACTCCGGTGCCTGTCGACGCACCTACGCTGCTGGTACTCGATACCACCACCGGCGGCTTTTACGACAGCGACCAGCTCGTCTTCAGCCGCAGTGCCGGCACCCGCGGCCAGTACCAGTTTGCGCGCTGGACCGAGCGGCCCGGCAGGCGGTTCGCCGAGTTGCTGCGCGCCCGGCTCGACAAGCTTGGCCGTTACCAGGTCGCTCCCGCCGGCGGGGTCGTGCGCGGCGACCTGATGCTGGATACCCGGCTGGTCGAGTTCTATCACGACGCCACCCGCGAGCCGGGGCAGGTGCGGCTGGAACTGCGCGCCGAACTGGTGGACCTGAAGCAGCGCAGATTGCTGGGCCGCCATACGTTTGAACAGAAGGTGCCGTTGACGACCTACGATGCCGCCGGCGCCGCGCAGGCGTCCAGCCAGGCGGTCAGCCGCGTGCTGGACGATTTGAGTGCCTGGCTCGCTACCTTCAAATAAGCGCCTAGAATTCAGACAGCAGCCCCCACAACAAAAGGAGAGAGACCATGAAGCGCCTGCTTGCCACCCTGTGCTTGTGTTCCGTCGCTGTCGCCGCCCACGCCGAACTCTCGCAAAAATTCGGTGCGCTCGAAGTCCATTACAACGCCATCACCACCGACGAGTTGGTGCCCGAAGTCGCCCGTTCCTACAAGATCGAGCGCAGCAAGACGCGCGGTCTGCTGACGATGTCGGTGCTGAAGCCGAACAAGGTCGGCGTGGCCGCGCCGGTTCCGGCCAAGATCAGCGTCTACGTCACCAACATCACCCAGCAGCTGGCCAACGTGACCATGCGCGAAATCAAGGAGGGCACCGCGATCTACTACCTCGGCGAATTCCGCGTCGCGCCGCCGGACACCCTGAAATTCCACGCCACCGTCGAGGTGCCCGGCGAACCCAAGCACGAAGTGACCTTCGAGCAGCAGTTCTACAAGTAGGCCTGCCCATCCAGCAGCCCCGCCCGGGGCTGTTTTCTTGCAGGGACTGCGGCAGCGCGGCCCGGGGTCAGGCGTTGAAAAATGCGGAATATCCCAGCCGCAGCAGGCCCCATACGCCGAAGCCTGCGACCATCAGCCCTGCCGCCCGGCGTACCCACAGTTGCTGCATGAACGGCTGGAGCTGGCGGGCGAACAGGCCCATGCCCAGCAGGTTCGGTAGCGTCCCGAGGCCGAACGCCAGCATCAGCGCCGCGCCCGAGGTGGCGCTGCCGGCCGCCAGGGCCGACACCAGCACCGAATACACCAGCCCGCAGGGCAGCCAACCCCAAGCCATGCCGGCCAGCACAGCCTGCGGCAGCGACTTCACCGGCAGCAGTTTCTGGAACAGCGGCTTCACCTTTTTCCACAGTGCGCCGCCGGCGTGCTCGAACACCAGCACCCACTGATTGAACCCGGCCAGATACAGGCCGAGCAGGATCATCACGACCTGCGCCAGCCCATACAGCAGCGTCTGCACGGGCAGGAATTCCGCCAGTTTGAGCGAGGCACCGAGCGCGCCGGCCAGCGCGCCGAACATCACGTACGAGGAAACCCGCCCCAGGTTGTAGGCCAGGTGCAGCCGGAACGGCGGGTGCGAACCGTCGGCGCGGAAGGAAAACGCCGCGACAATGCCGCCGCACATGCCGACGCAGTGCACCCCGCCCAGCAGGCCGGCGAGCAGGGCGGTCAGCAGCGAGAACTCGATCACGGCTTGTTCGCCTGCCGTGCCACCAGCCACACCAGCAGCAGCACCGGCACCCCGATCAGTGCCGTGCCGGTGAAGAAGTTCGCCCAGCCGTAGGCGTCGACGAACTCGCCGGAAAAGCCCGCGATGAACTTGGGCAGCAGCAGCATCACCGAAGTGAACAGCGCGTACTGCGTGGCCGAATAGGCTTGGTTCACCAGGCTCGAGAGATACGCCACGAAGGCGCTCGAGGCGATGCCGGCGGAGAGGTTGTCGGCCGACACCGTGAACACCAGCGCGCCCACGTCGTGCCCGCGCCCGGCCAGCCAGACGAACAGCAGGTTGGTCGCCGCCGACAGCAGCGCGCCGAGGAAGAGCGTGCGCATCACGCCGAGGCGCATCGTCAGGATGCCGCCGAGGCCGGCGCCGGCGATGGTCATGATCACGCCGAACACCTTGGACACGGTGGCGACTTCATCCTTGGTGAAGCCCATTTCCTGATAGAAGGGATTGCTCATCACCCCCATCACCACGTCGGAGATGCGGTACAGCGCGATCAGTGCCAGCATCAGCAGGGCTTGCCATTTGTAGCGCTGGATGAAGTCGATGAAGGGCGACAGCACCGCGTCGTAGAACCAGGCTGCTGCGTTCAGCGGCCCGTCCGATAATCTTAAATGGGCGAGCTTCGCGCGCGCGTGTAGCTCGCGTTCGCTGGTTGCGCGGGCGATGTGTTGTTCCGGCTCGCGGATGGTCAGCGTGGTGAAAATGCCGACGACCATCAGCGCCGCCATCGCCGTGTAGGCCACCTGCCAGGGGTGGAAATCGTAGGCCGCCGGGCTGATGTCGGCGCTCGCCGCGATCCACAGCGCGCCCGCGCCCGCCGTGATCATCGCGATGCGATAGCCCGCCTGGTAGGTCGCCGCCATCGCGCCCTGCTTCTCGACCTCGACCGCCTCGATGCGGTAGGCGTCGAGCGCGATATCCTGCGTCGCCGAGGCGAAGGCGACCGCCAGTGCGAAATACACCGTGTGCGCCAGGTTCAGGACCGGGTCGGTGTTCGCCATGCCAAACAGCGCGGCGGCGATGCAGACCTGCGACAGCAGCAGCCACGCCCGCCGCCGGCCCAGCCGCGCGGTCAGGAACGGCAACGGCAGCCGGTCCACCAGCGGCGACCACAGGAACTTGAAGCCGTACGCCAGCCCGACCCAGGAGAGATGCCCGATCGTCGCGCGCGCGATGCCCGCCTCGGACAGCCAGAACGACAGCGTGCCCAGCACCAGCAGCAGCGGCAACCCGGCGGAAAAGCCGAGGAACAGCATGCCGACGACGCGCGGATGGGCGTAGACCTTGAGGGCAGCGAGCCAGGGGTGGGCGCGTAAGCTCATGGGGCGTAATCGTAATCGACGATCAGCGGCGCGTGATCCGAGAATCGCTGGTCCTTGTAGACGCGGGCGGATTTTGCCTTGGCGGCGATGCCAGGCGTGGCGATCTGGTAGTCGATGCGCCAGCCGACGTTCTTGGCCCAGGCCTGGCCGCGGTTGCTCCACCAGGTGTAGGCCTCGCCGGTGTGCTCGGGGTAGAGGCTGCGGTAGACGTCGACCCAGCCGAGTTCGTCGAACAGGCGGCTCATCCAGGCGCGCTCCTCAGGCAGGAAGCCGGAGTTCTTCTGGTTGGATTTCCAGTTCTTGAGGTCGATTTCCCTGTGGGCGATGTTCCAGTCGCCGCAGATGACGATTTCGCGGCCGGACTGGATCAGCGCCTGGAGGTGCGGGAAGAAGACGTCGAGAAAACGGAACTTGGCTTGCTGGCGTTCGTCGCTGCTGGAGCCTGAGGGCTGGTAGAGCGAGATGACGGCGAGGTGGCCGTAATCGGCCTCGATATAGCGGCCTTCCTGGTCGAACTCAGG
>DATCTE010000312.1:0-3196 GCA_036568085.1 Thiobacillus sp. | reverse complement strand
CAGCGCGACAAGCTGGCGGAACGCCTGCGCGACGCGCTGGGCGAAGCCGGCCACGAACGGCTGGCGCAGGAAGTCGCGCTGGCGGCGCAAAAAGCCGATATCGACGAGGAATGCTCACGCCTCGCCACCCACTTTGCCGAGGTTCGCCGCGTGCTGAATCAGGCTGGCGCGGTCGGCAAGCGGCTTGATTTCCTGATGCAGGAACTGCATCGCGAAGCCAATACCCTGGGATCGAAATCGGTCGCGGTGGAAACCTCGCGCGTGTCGCTCGAGCTCAAGGTGCTGATCGAACAGATGCGCGAGCAGATCCAGAACATTGAATGACAACCGGAATGGAGCAACCATGACCCCTCCCCCCAGCGAAGGCGTGCTTTACATCGTCAGCGCCCCGTCAGGTGCCGGCAAGACCAGTCTGGTCAAGGCACTGCTGAAGACCGACCCCGCCATCCGTCTGTCGGTGTCCTACACGACCCGCCCCCCGCGCCCGGGCGAAACCGACGGCCGCGACTACCATTTCGTGAACCATGAACGCTTCGAAATCATGCTGGCCGAAGGCGAGTTTCTCGAACACGCCGAGGTATACGGCAACTTCTATGGCACCTCGAAAGGCAGCATCGGCCGCGATCTCAATGCCGGTCGCGACGTTCTGCTGGAGATCGACTGGCAGGGCGCCGAGCAGGTACGGCAGCATTTCCCGCAATCCGCGTCGATTTTCATCCTGCCGCCGTCGTTCAATGCGCTTCGCACCCGTCTGGCCGGGCGCGGACAGGACAGCGACGAGGTGATCGAACGCCGATTGGCCGCCGCCGCCCACGACGTCGCTCATGCCGATGCGTTCGACTATATAATCGTGAACGATGACTTCGACCATGCCCTGCAGGACCTGGTTGCGATCACCCGTAGCATTCGCCTCGAGGCGGCACGCCAGCTCAAGCGGCATACCGCGCTGTTCGAGGAATTCCGACGTATCTGAGTACCACCCCCTGAAGCTGGAGTATCCATATGGCCCGCATTACCGTTGATGACTGCATCGAGATGTTCCCCAACCGCTTCGAGTTGACCCTCGCCGTGACCTACCGCGCACGCCAGCTGGCGCAGGGTTCGCAACCCATGGTCGAATCGAAGGACAAACCCATCGTCACCGCATTGCGCGAAATCGCCGCGGGCAAGGTCGGCCGTGAAATCCTCAACCGAGGCCGCGCCTGAGCCCTCGCCTGCAAGACAACCGGCGCACGCCAGCCGCGCGCCGTCGATGACGCACGAATTCGAATCGCTGCGCCCGGCCCTGGCCTACCTGCCGCCGGGCGAAATCGGCACCATCGAAGACGCCTACGAATTCAGCCGCCACGCCCACGAAGGTCAGTTCCGCAAGAGCGGCGAACCCTACATCTCCCATCCGCTTGCCGTCGCCGGCATTCTCGCCGGCTGGCATCTTGACGCGCAGACCCTGTGCGCCGCGCTGCTGCACGACGTGGTGGAAGACACCCCGGCCACGGCAAGCGAAATCGAGACACGCTACGGCAAGGCGGTGGCGCTGCTGGTCGAGGGCGTCTCCAAGCTCGACAAGCTGGCGTTCGCCTCCGAGCAGCACGCGCAGGCGGAGAACTTCCGCAAGATGCTGCTGGCGATGGCGCAGGACGTGCGGGTGATCCTGGTCAAGCTGGCCGACCGCCTGCACAACATGCACACGATGGGCGCGATGCCGGCCGAAAAGCGCAAGCGCATCGCCAAGGAAACGCTGGAGATCTACGCGCCGATCGCCAACCGGCTGGGGCTGCATTCGGTCTACCAGGAACTGGAAGACCTCGGCTTCCGCTACAGCCACCCCAACCGCTACCAGGTACTGTCCAAGGCGGTGAAGGCGGCGCGCGGCAACCGCCGCGAGCTGGTCGACAAGGTCAAGATTGCGCTGCAGGACAAGCTCGAGCAGTGCAAGATCGAGGCCACCATCACCGGGCGCGAGAAACACCTCTACAGCATCTACCGCAAGATGCAGGAAAAGAACCTGGCATTCTCCGAAGTGTTCGACATCTACGGCTTTCGCGTGGTGGTGCGCGACCAGCCCACCTGCTACCTGGCGCTGGGCGCCCTGCATTCGCTATACAAGCCGATCCCCGGCAAGTTCAAGGATTACATCGCGATCCCCAAGGCCAACGGCTACCAGTCGCTGCATTCCATCCTGTTCGGCCCCAACGGCACCCCGATCGAGATACAGATCCGCACCACCGACATGAACCGTCTGGCCGAGTCCGGCGTCGCCTCGCACTGGATGTACAAGTCCGCCGACGCCGCGCTGAACGACGTGCAGACACGCACCCATCGCTGGCTGCAATCGCTGCTCGACATCCAGGCCGATCACGGCGATTCGCCCGAGTTTCTCGAGCACATCAAGGTCGACCTGTTTCCCGACGAGGTTTACGTGTTCACCCCCAAGGGCAAGATCATGGCGCTGCCGCGCGGCGCGACGGCAGTGGATTTCGCCTTTGCCGTGCATACCGATGTCGGCCGCCACTGCATCGCGGTGAAGATCAATTACGAGCTGATGCCGCTGCGCACTCAACTCAGGAACGGCGACCACGTCGAGATTCTTACGGCGGCCAACGCTAGTCCCAACGCGGCCTGGCTCAATTTCGTCGTCACCGGCAAGGCGCGCTCGCATATCCGCAACTACCTGCGCAACACGCGGGTGGAAGAGGCCGCCGCGCTGGGCGAGCGCCTGCTCAAGAACGCCATCGCCGCACTCAACCCGGAGGCGACCGAGCCCGATCCCGCGGTGTGGGACCGCGTGGTCAAGGACTACGGCCTGCAGAGTCGACAGGAATTGTTTTCCGGGATTGGCCTCGGCAGGAAGCTGCCGCTGGTGGTGGCCCATCAGCTGCTGCACGTGCAGGGCGAAAAAACCGGCGAGCCGGCGCATCCCCACGCCATCAGCATCCGCGGCACCGAAGGCATCGCGGTCGAACTGGCACAGTGCTGTCACCCGATTCCCGGCGATCCCATTCTCGGCTTCATCCACAAGGAACGCGGCCTCATCATCCACACCCACGACTGCCCGTCGATTCGCGCCTTCCGCACCGATCCCGACAAATGGCTGGACGTCGAATGGGAGGCCGAGCCCGGCCACATGTTCGACGTCTCGATCAAGGTCGTCGTCGGCAACCAGCGCGGCGTGCTGGCCAAGGTCGCGGCGGCGATC
>DATCTE010000311.1:0-3827 GCA_036568085.1 Thiobacillus sp. | reverse complement strand
GTTCGCGGCGGCAGCGCTCAATGCCCTGGCGGATGCCGGGCACGACATCGCCCTGGTGCTGACCCAGCCCGACCGCCCGGCCGGGCGCGGCATGAAGCTCACGCCCAGCGCGGTCAAGCAGTCGGCGCTGGCGCGCGGCTTGCCGGTGTCCCAGCCGCCGAGCCTGAAATCCCCCGAGGCGCAGGACAAATTGCGGGCCGCGGACGCCGACGTCATGGTGGTCGCGGCGTACGGCCTGATCCTGCCGCAAGCCGTGCTGGACCTGCCGCGCTTCGGCTGCCTCAACATCCATGCCTCGCTGCTGCCGCGCTGGCGCGGCGCGGCACCGATCCAGCGGGCGATCCTGGCAGGCGATCTGGAGACCGGCATCACCATCATGCAGATGGATGCCGGGCTCGACACCGGCGCGATGCTGTCGAAAACCGTGGTGCCGATCCGCGACAGCGACACCGCCGCCAGCCTGCACGACGTGCTGGCCGCGGCCGGTGCGTCCGCCATCGTCGCCGCGCTGGCGAATTACCCCGCGCTCGTCCCGGTGGCGCAGGACGAGGCGCTGGCCACCTATGCAGCCAAGCTCAGCAAGGACGAGGCGCAACTCGACTGGTGCCAGCCCGCAGACGCGCTGGTGCGCGCCGTGCGTGCCTACAATCCGGTGCCCGGCGCGTGGACATTGCTGGACGGCGCGCCGCTGAAAATCTGGGCGGCGCAGGCCGTGTCGGGTTCGGGGGCTCCGGGCGAGGTCCTGCGCGCCGAAGCGGACCAGCTGGTCGTCGCCTGTGGCAGCGCTGCGCTGGCCCTGCAGGAGATTCAGCCGGCGGGCAGCAAGCGGATGACTGCCGCCGCGTTTCTCGCCGGGCGGCCGCTGCCGCCGGGTACCCGGCTCGGCCATTGAACCCCGGGCGCCCCACCCCCATCTAACGCTCGTCGACGCGCCCGCGGGCGCCAGCAAGGAGCTTTACATGTTCGGTAACTGGGTCAAAACTTCCATCCTGTTTGCGGGAATCATTGCGCTGTTCGGCGCCATCGGCGCGGCCATCGGCGGCGCCCAGGGCATGCTGATCGCCCTGCTGTTCGGCGCCGGCATGAACCTGTTCGCCTACTGGAATTCCGACCGCATGGTGCTCGCCATGTACCACGCGCGCGAAGTGGATGCCGGCATCGGCGGCCATTTCTACACGATGGTGCAGGAACTGGCCGCGCGCGCCGGGTTGCCGATGCCGCGCGTGTATGTCATCGACGAGGCGCAGCCCAATGCGTTCGCCACCGGCCGCAGCCCCGAGCATGCCGCGGTGGCGGCCACCACCGGCATCATGCAGCTGCTCACCGAGCGCGAACTGCGCGGCGTGATGGCGCACGAACTCACCCATGTGAAAAATCGGGACACGCTGATTTCCACCGTGTCGGCATCGATCGCCGGGGCGATCTCGGCGCTGGCCAACTTCGGCATGCTGTTCGGCGGGCGCGACAGCGAGGGACGCCAGGCCAACCCGCTGCTGGCGATCGCGATCATGGTCATCGCGCCGGTTGCGGCGATGCTGATCCAGATGGCGATCTCGCGTGCCCGCGAATTCGGCGCCGACGCCGGGGGCGCCGAGATTTCGGGCGATCCGCAGGCGCTCGCGAGCGCGCTGCGGAAGATCGAGGCCTACGCCAAGGGCCTGCCGATGCCGACGGCGGAAGCGCATCCGGAGACGGCGCAGATGATGATCATCAATCCGCTTTCCGGGGGCGGGCTGGCCGGGCTGTTTTCCACCCACCCCGCCACCGAGGAACGCGTCGCGCGGCTGCTGCAGATGAACCGTACGGCTTGACCGTGCGGCCTGCTATCATCCGCCGCTTCCAGCCGCGGCGTAATTTGATGAATCAGCAGACACCCCCCGGTTTTTCCTTCCATGCGTAAGCTGCAGAAACTGGCAGCCGGCACGCTGGAAGAGATCCTCTCTGGCGCAGCCCTGCATCAGGTCTTGCCGCACAGTCTCCAGCACCTGCACACCCCGGGCGAGCGCGGCGCGCTGCAGGACATCGTGTACGGCAGCCTGCGCCAGCTGGGTCGTCTCGACGCCTGGCTGGCGGCGCTGCTGGAGCGCCCGTTGACCGATCCGCAGCTGGGCTGGCTGCTGCGGGTGGCGCTGTATCAGCTGGCCTACACCCGCGCCCCCGCCCATGCCGTGGTACACAACGCCGTCACTGCGGCAGGCCAGGGCTGGCGGCGCGGACTCGCCAATGCGGTGCTGCGCAATTTCCAGCGCCGCCGCGCCGAGCTGGACCACATCGCCGACGCCCAGCCGTCCGCACACTGGTCGCATCCCGACTGGTGGATCGACAAACTGAAAGCCGAGTACCCGCGCTGTTGGCAGGGCATCCTCGAGGCCAGCCTGCTGCATCCGCCGTTCACCCTGCGCGTCAATGGCCGCCACGGCGATGTCGCAAGCTATCTGCGACGCCTCAACGAGGCCGGGCTGCCTGCGCATCAAACCGGGCCGGACGCCGTCACCCTCGACCGCGCGGTGCCGGTACACTCGCTTCCCGGCTTCGATGAAGGCCACGTGTCAGTGCAGGATGCCGGTGCGCAGTGGGCAGCGCGCCTGCTCGATGCGCAGCCCGGCGACCGGGTGCTGGATGCCTGCGCGGCGCCTGGCGGCAAGACCGGCCACATCCTGGAGCGTGCCGACGTGAACCTGATCGCGCTCGACGTCGACGCCACCCGGCTGGCGCGGGTGCAGGAAAATCTCGACCGGCTGCACCTCGGCGCCACCCTGGTCGAGGGCGATGCCGCGAAGCCGGAGGCCTGGTGGGACGGCCGGCCCTTCGATCGCATCCTGGCCGACGTGCCGTGCAGCGCCTCCGGCGTGGTCCGCCGCAACCCCGACATCAAGTGGCTGCGCCGTCCCGACGACATCGCTCAATTTGCCGCGCAGCAGGCCGTTATGCTGGAAGCGCTCTGGCGGCTGCTGGCGCCGGGTGGTACATTGCTTTACGCCACCTGCTCGATATTCAATGAAGAAAACGACGGGCAAGTGCGAGCGTTCCTGATGCGTCATCCAGACGACGCCGAACGTTGCACGCTTCCTGAACCCTTGTCAGACGGATCGCTGTTGCCTGATGCCGAACATGATGGCTTCTTTTACGCCCTGTTGCGCAAGACGTGACTCCGCCATTCGCTGGCTTGCCGGGCTGCTGCTGGGTTTCTGGCTGACGGTCGCGGGTGGCGCGCTGGCCAGCGACAGGAGCGCGGTCAATCAGGCAGCCATCCACGCCACGCCGCAGGGCTATGTGCTGGATGGCGATGTCAACATCGTGCTCAACTCCACACTGGAAGACGCGCTAAGCCGGGGCATCAATCTGTATTTTCTGCTCGAGCTGGAACTGACCCGGCCGCGCAACTGGTGGTTTGACGAAACCATTGCCGAACCTGTGCGCAAGATGCGGATTTATTACCATCTGCTGCTGCGGCGCTATGTGGTCGAAACCGGCTATACCACCCGCACCGCCGCCACCCTGGGTGAGGCGCTGGCCATGCTGGGACGGGTGGACGGGTGGCAGGTGCTGGAGCGCGGCGCGCTCATGACCGGTAAACGCTACGACGCGCGCCTGCGCCTGCGACTCGATACCTCGCAGCTGCCGAGGCCGCTGTCCATCGCCGCGGTGGGCGGCGACCGCTGGGAACTGGTCACCCCCTGGTACGACTGGTCGTTCGATGCGCCAGCCGTCCCCTCCCCGCCGCCTGTGCCCTGATGCGCAGTCTGATTGCCGCCGCCCTGATCCTGGGCATCGTGCTCCTGTCGCTGCTGTTTTATGCCAGTGGCGGCAGCAGCGCCTTTTCCGAC
>DATCTE010000310.1:0-6586 GCA_036568085.1 Thiobacillus sp. | reverse complement strand
GGATCTGCTGGGCCCGGGCCTGGTCGAACGTGAGGTGGCCGAAGTGTATTCCCCGCCGGTCTTCCGCGACAGCAGGACTGCGGAAGGCCACCTGGACTACAAGCCGCTTCAGGCGAGGCGCGCCCTGCTGAGGGGGATGCCTGTCTGGAACGTGCGCACCGGTCAGGTCGAAGCGTTTGAGCCATGAATGGCTTTAAGTCGAAAGCCTAAGCTGACCATGGCGCACTGGATCGGATCCCGCGGCAGGACGATTGTGCGGACCGGCACTTGGTCCTTGCTGGCCAAGTCGAGCGCCGCCGCGGTTTACCTGCTGTCGATACCGCTCGCCTATTCCGCGCTCGACCCCGTGCAGTTCGGGATGTGGGCCACGCTGGTCTCGATCGTCGCCTTTTCCAACTTCATGGATTTCGGAATCGGCAACGGTTGCATGAACCTCATCGCCTCTGCGCACGGCAAGGGTGATGCGGCGAGGGCTGCGACGGTCTTCCGCCAGGGCTTGCTGGTGCTGACTGCCATCGCATGCGCGCTATTCCTGGCCAGCCTGGTGGGCTTGCTGGCCGTACCGGGGGAAAACTGGTTGCCGGGCGGTTCGCGGGGACCTGCTGACACCGTCTCGAGCATGCTGCTTGCCGTCGGAGTCGCCGTGTTTTCTGCGCCGCTAAGCTTGGGTTTACGCGCAAGGCTTGCCACCGGGCGCGGGGATTCGGCATTCCGGTGGCAGGCAGCGGGACATACCGGGGCACTGCTTGCCTTGTTCCTCGCCTCCAGCCGCCAGCCCACGCTCCTTTCAATGACGGCCGCCGCCCTGCTCCCACCGCTGCTGGCTTCGGCCATCAACGCGCTGAACGTTGGACTGCATCGCGACTTCCGGCGGCCCCTGCCCTTGACGGGTCCCGAGCGCCGGCAGCTCAGGGGCGCTATAGCCAGGGAGGGCGGGCTGTTCTTCGTGCTCCAACTGGCTGCCGCACTCACCTTTTCGGCCGACCTGTTGCTGATCACCTGGCTGCGCGGGGCAACGGAAGCGGGGAACTTCGCCGTGGTCCAGCGGCTCTTTTCGATTGTGCCGATGTCGCTTTCGCTGGTTTGGGCACCACTTTGGCCGATCTATCGGTCCGCTCTTGCAACAGGTAACCAAGCATGGGTAGCGAGGACGCTTCGATTCAGCACGGCACTGGCGCTCGGCGGCGCCCTGCTGATCTCACCACTGATCATGGCTTCGCACGACCACCTACTTGATGTGTTCGCCCCTGGGCACCCCGGCGCCAGCCTCGTCCTACTTGCAGGGTTCGCAGTCTGGACATGCTTTGAAGCCGCGGGAACCTCGATCGCGACCTTCCTAAATAGCGCCAGTGTCCTGAGGTTCCAGGTGGTGTCGGCCAGCGTCTTGGCAATTTCTGCAGTATTGGCAAAAGTCTGGGTACTTGTTGCCTGGAGTCCCGATCTGCTCCCATGGGCTACAAGCACCGTATACGCGGCCGTTTTTGTCGTGCCACTGGCGTTTTTCTGGAAGTCGATCTGGGCGGCGGCGATGGCCCGCAGTTATTAAGCCTGGCCCGCGACGCGGCGTTCGCTGGCCTCTCGCGCAAGTCGCGACACCATGGTTTCGAAATCGACCGAAGGCACCCATCCCGTCGTGCGGCGAAGCAGGGTCGCGTCTCCACGCAATCCCTGGGCTGGCCTAGCCAGCAAGGAGGACTGCTCGGTCACGCGACCGACCCAGTTCACGCAGAGCTCTTCTGCAGCAAGACTGATGAAATCCTTGACCGAATGTAGAACCCCCGTGGCAACCACTGCGTCCCCCGGCTCCTCACGGGCGACCATCAGCTGCATCGCCCGGGTGTAGTCGGGCGCATATCCCCAATCTGCCTGCGCTTGCAGCGAACCCACCGAAAAGCTATCCGAACGTCCATCCCGGATGTCCAGCAAGCCATTGACGACGCGCTGACTCAGGTACTGCGGGCTTCGCAGTCCGGACTCGTGGTTGAAGAGAATTCCGCAGCTGACGTGCATGCCAGCCACGTCGCGATAGTGCCTGGCAATCTGCATACCGGTGGCTTTGGTCAACCCGTAGATGCACTCGGGCCTCGTGCGCGAGCGTTCGTGCAAGGGTTTGCCGTCCCCTGCCCCGAAAATCCGCGAGGACGAGGCGTAAAAGACCCGGGTCCGGGGACTTGATTGCCGGATTTGCCGCAATGTTTGCTCGAACTGCTCGACATGCACCGTCCAGCTGGTGCGCGCGAGGTCGGCGATATCCGGCATCGCCCGCTCGGACCCATGGTGGCAGGCGGCCAGGTAATAGATTTCATCCGCCCCGAAGCCCCCGATCAGCGGGCCCAGGGGGTCATCGTCGGAAGCGTAGGCGGGTCGCTCGCGGTCCTGGCCATCGACCCGCAGCCATTTGCCTGAGATGCCCGCCAGGCGGTACCCACGGTCAGCGAGCTGATCCCAGAGTATCCGGCCATCCTGCCCCGTGTGGCCTATGACGATCGCACTGGGCATCAGTCGCCGACGATCTCGATCTCAGGCAAGGGGAAGATGAGTTTCCCGCCCGAGGCCAGATACTCACGCTCCCTCTCGATGATCGCCGACTTGAAATGCCAGGGAAGCACGAGGAAGTAGTCCGGCTTCATCGCGTGCGCTTCGGCTTCCGGGATGATCGGGATTCGTGTCCCGGGCGTATAGGCTCCGAACTTGAACGGGTTCACTTCGGCGATGGCCGGGATCTCGGTGGGTCCCAGGCCGCAGAACTGCAGGAGTACGTTGCCTTTGGTCGAAGCGCCATAGCCGAGGATCGTGCTGCCGGCCCCCAGCAGTGAATCAACGAGCCTTCGAAGGTCGGACCGGTGCTTGAACACGCGTTCTTCGAACTGCCGGAATGGTTTCGGCGTATGCAGTCCCCAGTTCTCTTCCTGTCGCAGCATCCAGTCGACCACCGGCGAATCCAGGCCAACATGGGCACTGGCCTTGCAGGCCGTCACTGCGATGCTTCCTCCGTTCACGGCATTGACCTGGACGTCCATGATCCGGAGCCCGTTGTCAGCGAGCAGCTTGTGGATGACGGCGAGGCTGTAGTACTCGAGGTGCTCATGGCACACCGTGTCGTAGGCGTTGGTCCGAAGCATCGATGGCATGTAGCTCTGTTCAAAGTGCCAGATGCCGTCATCGGCCAGTATCGATTCGATGCCCCGGACGAAATCGGCCGGGTCCTCAAGGTCGTAGAACATCGCGATGGACGTGACCAGCCGGGCTTTCGCCCCTCCCGTCTCCTGGAGGAACCTATCGGCTGTGAAGAAGTCTTCGACCACCCTGACGTTGTCCGGATAGTGTTCCCGGAACTTGCCCGCGGTGGGGTCCATGCCGACCCGGTTCAAACCCGCTGTAGTGTAGGCGGACAGCAGCGTGCCGTCGTTACTACCGATGTCGAGGACCCAGTCGGACGCACGCAGGGGGAACCTGCGTTCAAGCCCACGCACCTTACCCGAGAGGTGCGCGACCATCGACTTGTTCAGTCCGGAACGATAGCCGTAGTTCTCGCCGTACATTTCACTCAGACTGTAGGAATGCCGGAGCTGGAGCAGCCCGCTGTCCGGGCACCAGACCAGCTCCAGGGGACCTTTCGTCAACGGCGCGTCGGGGTCCCTGGGGAATACCCCCGTCAGGTACTGTTCGCCGAGGTTCAGCACGGACACCAGGTGCCGGCTTCCGCTGATCCGACACCTGTCAATTTGTTTCACGGAACCGTTTTCGTCCATTTTTCCTATGCACTCCGGCGCACGGTACCCTTCCCGGGCCCAAGCAGGTAGGGCAAGTAGTAGCGGCTTGCCTTCATGTCCAGCAGATGTATGTTCGAATCCCTGTACGGAATCCGGCAAACCAGCAGGCCGATGAGGTTGGCCAGGGAGCCGGGGAACCGCGCGATCGTTGCCGCAAGCCATCGCTCCCAGCGACGGGAGGTCCTCGGGACCACCCACGCATGGTAATCGGAGATGTCGTAGGTTCCCTTGGCCCGGTAGAAGAACAGGCTCTTGGCGCTGGTCCACGGCCGCTTCCGGTAAAGGCGTGAGCGCACACCCTCGCTTACCGCGGCAAGTGACCACACCAGCTCGGTCCACCGGACCATCCGTATCTCAAACTCCTTCGGCCGCCATTGGGTGTTGCCGAAGCGGATCGAAATACCCGG
Source organism: Thiobacillus sp. (assembly GCA_036568085.1). Classification (GTDB taxonomy): domain Bacteria; phylum Pseudomonadota; class Gammaproteobacteria; order Burkholderiales; family Thiobacillaceae; genus Thiobacillus. The sequence goes on along the minus strand of DATCTE010000310.1, from coordinate 2,406 downwards.
CGAGGCCAGCACCAGCGCGCCGTTCGGCAGCGCCGCCTGGAAGATGACCCCGACGTGTATGAAGTAGGAGCCGAAACACGCTTCCCGGTCGCGCGACATCCAGAGGCTCCTGCGGATGACAACGGCACCGATGTAAGTCAGGTAGGCGGAGGTCTCGGCAAAAAGCCGGTCCGTATCGCCAGGCCCATAGTGGCGATCCTGGTCCAGGCGCAGCCTGTTGGGGTCCAGGACCTCATCCATGCCGAAAGTACGGAGCTCGGAATTGACCACCACCAGGTCGACGGCTTTGCCGATGGCCGCCAGGACCTTGTCCACAGCGCCGGGAAGGAGTGGGTCGTCGTCCGAGAGCAGCCAGCAATAATCACCGCCGGCACATGTGACTGCCTCGTCGTAATCGCGGTCCACGCCCCCGTTTTTCGTCTTGCGCACCAGTTTGAGGTATGGCATCGAAGGAACAAGCGCCTCGACGACCTCGGGCGTTCCGTCGGTGGAGGCCCCGTCGAGAACGACCACTTCCACCCCGTCGGTTACCTGGGATGCGATGCTGGCGAGCGTCTCGCCGATATACTTGGCGCGGTTCCTGGTTGCTATGCAGATGCTTAGCCTGTAACCCATTACTATCCCCGCCTTTCAGTTCCCACGACGCCTGCGTACCGGGTGCTCCCCGCTCGTATACTTGGGCCACCCCACCCAGGCAGGGCAGGCAAGCCGTTGAAGGCCCCTGGCTGCATCATAAGGTAATTGGGCTCAGGCTTGCCCGGACCGGAGACATGCGTGCGCGTACTTTTCGTAAGCAAACGGTTTCCCCAGGGAAGGGATCTGCTGACACGCCCTTTCGGTCGTTTTTTCCACTTGCCGGCGGCACTCGCTGCGCGCGGCCACGACGTTCGCGTCTCCTTGATCAGCCACCAGGGCGCCGCTCCGGGTTCAGCTCGCATCGAAGGACTCGAGGTTTCGGCAACGGATATCCGGATGGCTCCGCTGGACTGCGTGGCCGGCATCAGCCGCGACGCGGTGCAGTGGTCGCCCGACTGGGTGTTTGGCTGCTCGGATGCCTGGATCGGCCTGATCGCCGCACGCGTGGCCAGGCAGTGCCGCGCCCGCCTCGCCCTGGATGCCTACGACGACTTCGAGTCCTACATGACCTGGAACCTGCCACTGCACGCCCTTTGGCGCAGGGCCTTGAGCAAAGCGGACCTGGTGACCGCGGCGGGGCCCCAGTTGGCTTCCCTGCTTGGATCGCATCGCCGCAGGGATTCATCACCCGTGGTGGTGGTGCCGATGGCGGCGGATCCTGCGTTCCGGCCGATGGATCGCCAGCAGGCCCGCGTGGCGCTAGGCCTACCTGAGCGATCGCCCTTGCTGGGCTACTCCGGCTCCTGGAGCAACAACCGTGGCAGCCATCTGCTGGTGGACGGCTTCAGGCACCTGAGGTCGATCATTCCCGATGTGCAATTGATCCTGACTGGCCGACGCCCGGCCCGGCCGATCAAAGAGGAAGGTATCCGCTCACTGGGTTATGTCGATGATGCCTTGCTGCCCACGGTTATCAATGCCATGGACGCCTGTGCGGTTGTCACCGCCGACACGAGGTTCGGGAGAGGCAGTTACCCGGTCAAGCTCTGCGAAGCAATGGCCTGCGGCGTGCCGGTTGTCGCCACCGCAACGGAGCCGGTCCGCTGGATGCTGGGCGTACATGCCAATCTCGCCACACCGCTTGGAGAAGCCAAACTTTTCGGCGATGCCGCTGCTGCGGCACTTGCCATGGGTCGGGTCGGGTACAGGACAACCACTTGGGAACAATCCGCAGATCTGCTTGAGCAAGCCCTGTTGGAACGCATGGGTTGAACTCAGGCAGTCCGGCCGCTAGACCGGGCGCGACGAAGGCGATAAATGAGCGTGGGGTAAGCGCCGCGCAACAGGTGGTGCAGCCAAGCCGGCACATGGCGAAGTACATAGCGCCATGTCCATGCATCTGGCCGCTCGATCTCGAAAGTCATTCGCAGGGCTTCGCCATGCAACTGTTCAAACTCGAATCCGCCCATGTCCAGGCGTGCCTCGAGGTCCGGTCGTGAAAGGGGGCGACAGTCATAAACAGTTCCGCGCCTCCAGGCCCGAAGCCACCAGGAGCGCCAGCGCTCGGGCCACCAACTGAGGAAGGCGAGGGAATAGTGGGGCTCCACCAGCATCCACCGGTTGGGGACGGCAAGGTAGCCGACCCCGTCATCGGAAAGTACGCGCCTGAGTTCCGATAGGTGAAGCGCCTGGGCCCGATCATCGCCTACATGCTCGATGACGTGGTTGCTCAGGACGACGTCGAAGCACGCATCGGGAAACGGCAGCGCAACGTCATCCACGAGTGTGAAGCGGTAGCCGTCGCGCGTGACCCGCAAATCCAGGACGTCC
>DATCTE010000309.1:0-6861 GCA_036568085.1 Thiobacillus sp. | reverse complement strand
TCCACGACGGCCACCCACATCTCATCCCCATTAGGAACCTTGTATGAACCTGCTGCAGATCCTGATCCTCGCCATCGTACAGGGGGCGGCAGAACTCTTGCCGGTCTCCAGTTCGGCGCACGTAATCGTGGCCGAGAAGTTGATGGGGCTGGACCCCACGCTGCCCGAGATGACGCTGTTGCTGGTGATGCTGCACACCGGCACGATGTTCGCGGTCATCGTCTACTTCTGGAACTCCTGGCGTACCACTTACTTTGGCTCAGCCCAGGCATTTCGTGCCAACGCGCTCCGTGTAGTGGTCGCAACCATAGCGACTGGGGCAGTGGGGCTGGCCCTGCTGCAACTGATCAAGCACGTGGTTGCTGGCAACATGCCCGGTTTTGAAATTGAACATCTGTTCGGCAATGCCAGGTTGATGGCTGTCGCGCTGGCCGCAGCCGGCGTGCTGATCATCGTGTCGTCACGTTTCCCCGAGCGCACGGGCAGTGATGGTCTGTCGCTGCGCAGTGCGGCATGGATCGGCGCAGTGCAGGGCCTGTGCCTGCCGTTTCGGGGCTTCTCCCGTTCGGGCGCCACCATCTCGACCGGCCTCGCCTTGGGGGTGGGCCGCCGACGAGCAGAAGAGTTCAGCTTCGCGCTGGCGGTGGTGCTCACCCCCGCAGTGATCGTCAAGGAAGCGTATCGACTTTACCAGGCGCAGGGCGCTGCCATGGCCGTGCATGCAGGCGGCCTCATGCAACTCGTTGGCCCGAGCTTGATCGGCATGACGTTGAGCTTTCTGGCGGGGTTGGTGGCGCTACGCTGGCTGTCGCGCTGGCTGGAACAGGGCCGCTGGCATTTTTTTGGCGCCTACTGCCTGTTGGCCTCGTTGGTGGTGCTTTGGGTGGGGTAAACCTTGGCTGGGGTTCTGGTTTGGCCATCATGATGGGTCACCGCACTTTAAGCTTTTGAAGCTTCCTCGAACAGCACCGCACTGACATGGCCGAGTGTCGAATGCCCGACGTGTCGGGTTGTAGAATCGCTCGATGTAGTCGAACACATCAGCACGGGCCTATTGCGGGTTGCGGCGCCGCTCGTGCGCGATACGTTCTCGTGAACGTCCAAGTCCTTGGCGCCTGACTCGCGGCTATGCTGCGCTCAGTGCCCGCGCGACCGCTTCAATTTTGAATTCCCGGCTGAATTGCCGTCTTGTAACCATGAACCCCCCATTCCACACCTTAACAAAGTGTTTTTGAAACGGGCAGCGGCCCAATTGGATTCGACTTCTAGGGAAGTCGAATCCAATGGTCACTTTGCCACCGTTTTTCGGCATGCTTGTGTGACCGCCAGGATTCTGTTGCAGAACGCGTTGTCGCAGTCGATTTCAGTTTTCACTGAGGCTGGAATTCCGCGAGTGCACATGGTTGTTAAACACCAGACGGCCCGCGCTGCCGCCCGAATTCCCAAGACACACCGCCACCACGTATTACCGCTGTCAGAGTCTGCCCAAGGCGCTTCTCGATCACTGGTTTCCACGGCAGCAAGCTGAATCCCATGCCGTCATCAAGCATCGCGAAGCGCCCGCTGGCGAGTTGCACGTTGCGGCGGTAAACCCCAGTCGCATGTTCTCTATCTGACAGAGGCCGGTGCGCCAAGCCGGTTTCCGAAGCGATGGTTTTGGCAGCAGCATCAATCTCGCGCCTACGTAGCGTCGCCAACAGATTGCGCGCCAGAGTCACACGCTGCCCATTTCGCTTTGCCAGTCCCTGATCGACCAGGAAATCGGCTCGCTGCCGTAGCGCATCTTGCACTTCGCCGCCGAACCCGGTGTCCGAAATAATACTGCGGACACCGCTGATCAATTGCTGGTCCAGCCAGGTCGCACCGATCACACAAGTCTGTCGTTCGATGGGTAGGTGTGAACGCAGTTCCACTGACACGCCCCCCAGCCTTTGCGCATCATATTGCCGGCCTTGTTCAGGTAGGTCTGCTGGCAGCCGCCAGACGCCCTCGGCCACACGTTCGACAATGCCTGACCGACGCAAGGCTTCCAACCGCCGCACATGGGCATTGACTACCTCGTTGGGGTCGCGCTCTGGCGTGGCCCGAACCTTGGCCAATGTCAGGTGATGGTCAGTGCGGTACAAGCCATCGATCGCGAGCGAAGCGATGTTCTTATCGGCCGCGCGGTTGCCGGTTGGACAATGGGTTTCGACCACGGCGCCGACCGGGTAGTGGCCCAGCTCAGCCTTGGCATTCAAAGCGACATAGTGCGCCTTACCGTCAATGCCATCAATGACCAGATAGCCGCGGTCGTATAACTCGTCGGCCATACCCTTGGCTACCACCCGGCCGATCACCGGGCGGACGTTCTCGCCCGGTTCGAACACGGCCAGGTCACGCAGCACGCCGCCCATGGCCCGCTGCATGGTGCGCACGATGTCGCCGCGTTCGCCCATGCTCCGCAGAACCTGTTCTGCATCGGCGTCGATGGCCCACACGCCGGGCGATGACTCATCCGCCAGCCCCATGCGCTGCAAGCGTTGCAGCCGTCCAATCAATAGCATGCGCTTCTGTCTGCGTGATGGATCACTGACAGGCTGATTCATGTGAATCAGCCCGCCTTGCGCTTCACGTTGCAGCGTGCGATCCAAATTGGTCCAGCGCTCCTGATCGACCTCCCGCCGCAGACTCCGCTGGATCTCCATCTCGGTGCGCGGCCCCAGCCATTCGGTCGCCAGTTCGGCGGCTCGTTCGCGCATCCCTTGCGCGATGTAGTCTCGCGAAATGATCAAGTCCTTGCCGGTGTCGTCTTTGCCGCGCAGCACGACGTGGGTATGCGGGTTGTCGGTGTTCCAGTGATCGACGGCCACCCAGTCCAACTGTGTACCAAGGTCGGCTTCCATGCGATCCATCAGGGTACGGGTGTAGCGGCGCAGGTCGTCGAGTTGCTCGGCGTCCTCCGGCGAGACGATGAAGCGGAACTGGTGCCGGTCCTCCCGTCCGCGTTCCTCGAAGGCGACCAGATCGGCGTTGTCCGTTGTTGATCCATAGGCTTGGCCCGGTTCGCCATCGTGGCCCACGCCTTCGCGCTCGATGTAGCGCAGATGCGTGGTGGTCGAGCGCGATCCGGCTTGCTTGAGGTTCACCAGCCGGGTCTTGATCGTCACGCGCCGTGATCCCGTCTGCGCAGAGCGGCCGGTAAAACGGGCGGCCACATGCCCCCGCCCAAGGCGTGCGCCAGGCCGCGCTCCCGACTTGCGCACCGACTTGCCGCCAGCCTTGCTGACCTCCTTCAAAACCTGCGAGACGAACTTCTGTTGGCGGTTCTTGGGTGCGCTGGGGCGGACGCGGAAACGGTCATCGTCCTGCTTGCTCATGGCATGAACTCCAGCGCGGCACCGCCAAGTCCAGCGGGCGAAGCACGCTGATAGGCCAACACGGGCGGGGATTTCGCGCCGCACGCGGCACACGGCCGCCCGACGCGCGTGCCGCGCCAACCCACGTGCAGACAAGCCTTTTGACGAGACGAAGTGCCGCGTCCTTTTATCTTGCCCTCCGTCTTTCCCGATCGCTGGCGCGACCGGCTCCGACGGGCTGGCTGCGATCGTCTGCACGGATGAAGCACCGCAGCTGCAGGCTGTGTGGCAAGCGACGTGCAGTGGGACTGCACAAGAATTGGCAAACACCACTGCACATTCATGGCGTGTCCCACGTCCATAATGCTTGCGCGCTGCCGATCACGGCGGAGACAGCAACGGGACCAAAATAGCGACTGTCAAATGATGCTGGGCTGGTCGAGCTGAGCAGGAACAGTTCGCCATCATGAAGCCGCCGACAGTGCTGCCAGGCCGACAGTGGACGGCCACGGCCATCGGCTGTGCGGGCGACAGCTTCCGCCACGCCGTCGATGCGAACGATGTGCTTCTCGATACAAACCTGCTGTGGCGCCATCGCGCCGACGCGCTTGAGCAGCGGGATATGCAGAGGCAGGTAGCCACGCTGCGCAGCCAGCGCAGCGGCGTCTGCCGGAAGGCTGGCGAGCACGATGCTGTCGACGTGCAGCGAGTGGGGCGCACCGATGCGGTACCAGCCAGGCGGGACGCTGTCGCTGGGGTTGTAGACGATGCGCGCAACTGGTGTATGAACCGACTGCCAGGCGAGCGCAGCGATGCCGAGGACGGTGAACAGCAAGACAAGCAGGCGACGGGTGTTCATCGCAACACCTCGCCAGCGAGGTAGGCAGCATGCCGCTCGACCGTGTAAGCCGGCAGCGGCAGGCGCGCAGAAAGCCGGTTGCCCAACGTGCTCCAGTACGCGGTCGATACCGCTACCGGATCGATGCCGAGTGCTTCGATGGCGTCGATCTGCGGCAAAACCGACTGCACCTGCCGTTCACCCTCGGCGCACAGCAGCAGGTGCGCACCCGGCTGGATGCCGGCGATGCGCTGCACCGCATCGAGTGGCGTGCACGCCTGCAGCACCATGAGCTGCCAGCGTGTCGTGCCATAGTCGTTGGACTCCCAGCGCACGCGGCAGAACACAGCCGCCGGTGTGAAGATCGCGTAGCGCCGCCAGCGATCCATCCGCAGTTCACGCACCGGGTGACCGAAGCGCAGGTAGACGTTGATCCGGTGCTTGACGAACGCCAGCGATACACGCGTCAGCGGCGTGTCGTTCGTGATGCTGGAAAGCACGGGATGGGGTAGGGGTGGCGCATCGTTGACCGCTTGCGGGCGTGCGTTCATGGCTGCTTTTCCGGGAATTGATGTTCCAGCAGCGCGCGCAACATCTCGGCGACTGTGAGGTTGCGTGTGAAGGCTTCGATCTTGATGCGGGCGCGTAGCGCCGGCGTCACGTCGAGGGTCAGCCGGGCGGTGTAGAGATCGGCTTTGCCGATGTCTGCACCATCGCCCTGGCGCACCCAGGCGTCCGCGTGCGGGTTGGCAGGCGGGCGGGCGCCAATCGCAACGCGTTTGCCGTTTTTCATCGCGCCATCCCCAACACTTCATCGGCGAGCGTCGCGATCTCGCGTGCAGCCATGCTGTCCGCGTCGAGTTCGAGCGCGAGCTGACCTCTGGCCACGCTGTCGGCAAACACGATGCGCTGCCGAACTTCCGAGAGCAGCGAAGGCAGCGGTTGATCGGCGAGTGCGCTACGCGCCTCGCGTCCGATCACCGTGGTGCTGACGCGCCGGTTGATGACGAAGGCCGCGCGCAGCGTTGGCCGGAACACCTGCGCTTCGCGAATCAGCGAAACCATCTCGGCGCTGGCCCATACGTCGTAGGGACTGGGCTGAACGGGAATCAGCACCAGGTCCGCCGCGAGCAGCGCGGAGCGCGCGAGGGCGGCAATTCGGGGTGGTCCGTCAATGACGATGTGATCGCAGCGCCTGGCTAGTTCTGGCGCTTCCTGGTGCAGGGTTTCCCTTGCCAGGCCGACAGCACCGAACAGCCTGGGCAAACCGTTCTGGCTGCGGCGTTGTGTCCAGTCCAACGCTGAGCCTTGTGGATCTGCATCGACTAGGATCACTGAGCTGCCTTGCATGGCCAGCTCGCCAGCAATGTGCGTGGCGAGGGTGGTTTTGCCGACCCCGCCTTTCTGGTTGAGCAGCGCGATGATCATGATGCGCTGCCTGCTGCATGCCGGTTTATCCACAGCGCGCAGGCTCTTCTTATTGTTAGTTTTATAGATTTTAAGTTAGAAGCTAAGTTAGGAAACGCCGAAATCCACGCTGAGCAAGGCTTTGCAACCCGTTCGTACTCCTGATGGCACGATAGCGCTACGCCTGATAGCACGAGTATTCCTACTCCCGATAGCACGACTGGATTCACCGTTTTTCCACAGGCACTGCAGCGGCACTGAAGCTGCCTCCGGGGCGCAGTGGTGCCGTGGAGGGCACGGCGCGAAAGGTCAGCACCTCCGGCCCATGTCTTGGCCGCAGGATGGCGAGCGTGTAGCCCGGCAAGGGTTGCCGTGCCACGATGCGGCGCAGGTCGTAGGCGAAGTCGGTGAAGCGCGCCAGACTCCCGGACTTGCGGTGCAACTGCGGGAAGTCGAAGCGCCAGCCGTCGCGCTGCCAGCCGCCGTGCTTGCGCACAAGGCGGTACAGCCAGCGCTCGATGCCACCGGTCAGGCGAAAGTAGTTGGCGTCGATGGTCAGCACCAGACTCTCGTCGAGCACCCCGGCATAGAACCAGTCCGGCAGGATCAGCTCGATGCCCTGTGGCCGGCCCTGGCCGTCCGCGCGTTCCTTCCACTCGTTGATCCACGAGAAACGGTGCAGGCGCCGCGCATTGTGCTGACGGATCGAGGTGGCCACGCTGGTCGACTGCAAGCGGTCCAGCGCCGCCTTGAGGCGCTGATAATCGCGCAGTGACGTACCACGGCCGATAAAGCGCAGGATCTCGTAGGGGGTGGCCGCCATCAACCGCGACGAGCGAATCCCCGCGTCGCGTGCCTCTACGATCTGGCTCGCCGCCCAAATCAGGATGTCCGCATCCCAGATGGTCGCCAGGCCATGCTCGGCCGTGCCTTCGACCCGCACTGTCACGCTGCTGGTGCGAAAGTCGATCGGCACCGTGCGCTTGCTCTTGGCCAGCGAGAAGAACGGGTAGGCCATCAGGTCTTGCGCGTCGCGTGCCGGCAACTCGCCGGAGAAGGCGTGGAACAGTTCGAGCTGCTCGCGCTGCGGATCGCGCCCGATGACCATCGGTGAAGGCGTCCATCTTCACTCAGCGTTCGCCGGTACGGTGTGCGGCGTGTTGTTCGGTGTACTGCGGATCGGAGGTCATCTCAAAGCTACGAGCATCGGCCCACGCTTCGAGGTCGCTGATGGCGTACATCACGCGCCGGCCGAATTTGCGAAAGCGAGGCCCGCCC
>DATCTE010000308.1:0-3380 GCA_036568085.1 Thiobacillus sp. | reverse complement strand
TCAACGCCGGTTCCACCTGGTGGAACTGCACGGCGTCGACGGTCACCGCCAAGTTCCGCCCGTCGTCCTGCCGCTAATCCGGGCAGACGCCAGTGCGTTCGAAAGGCCCCGCCCCGGCGGGGCCTTTCCTTTTCTGGTCGCCGGACGCCTCCAGGCGCCAGGATGGCCCCCACGGCTGCCATTCCCATCCGTGTCCGCTTGGGCTATGTTAAAGCGTGTTAACGGGGGGGTTAACGGACCATAGGGGCAGGATCAACATGAATTCGGCGGCGACGGCCAATCTGGTGGGCATTACGGGCATTGCCCGTCGCCTTGTGCTGGACGGCCTGCTCAGTGAGGCCGATGCCCGCAAGGCCCTCGACGAGGCCTCCACGCAGAAGCGCCCCGTCCACGTCTACCTGCTCGAAAAGAAGCTGGTCAACGCGGCCGGTATCGCCGGGGCCCAGGCCGTCGAATTCGGCATGCCGCTGTTCGACGCCTCGGCACTGGATCTCAACCAGGCGGCCACCAAGCTGGTCAGTGAGGAACTGATCACCAAGCACCAGGTCCTGCCCCTGTACAAGCGGGGCAACCGGCTGTTCGTGGGCATTGCCGATCCCACCAATACCCGCGCCCTGGACGAGATCAAGTTTGCCGCCAACCTCACGGTCGAACCAATCCTGGTCGACGAGGACCGTCTTCGCAGGACCATCGAACAGGCGCTGACCGCCAGCGACTCCATGGGCGACGCCATGGACGACGCCGAGGGTCTTGAGAACCTCGAGACATCGTCCGGCGAAGACGATTCGGCCGACAGCATGTCCGACAGCAAGAGCAGTGACGACACGCCGGTGGTGCGGTTCGTCAACAAGGTCCTGCTGGACTCCATCAAGCGCGGGGCCTCGGACATCCATTTCGAACCATACGAAAACGAGTTCCGGGTGCGCCTGCGCATGGACGGCATCCTGCGCACCGTGGCAAAGGCTCCCGTCAAGCTGCACCCGCGTATCTCCGCGCGCCTGAAGGTGATGGCCTCGCTGGATATTGCCGAGCGGCGCCTGCCGCAGGACGGGCGAATCAAACTCAACATCTCCAAGACCAAGCAGATGGACTTCCGCGTGTCCACCTGCCCCACCCTCTTCGGCGAGAAGGTCGTGCTGCGCCTGCTCGATGGCAGCGCCGCCAAGCTGGGCATCGACAAGCTGGGTTACGAAGACGACCAGAAGCAGTTGTACCTGGAAGCCCTGGCCAAACCCTACGGCATGATCCTGGTTACCGGCCCCACCGGCTCGGGCAAGACCGTTTCGCTGTACACGGGCCTGAACATCCTCAACACCGAGGAGCGCAACATCTCCACCGCCGAGGACCCGGTCGAAATCCGCGTCCCGGGCATCAACCAGGTGCAGATGAACGTCAAGAAGGGAATGACTTTCGCGGCGGCGCTGCGCAGCTTCCTGCGCCAGGACCCTGACGTGATCATGGTCGGCGAAATCCGCGACCTCGAGACGGCCGAGATCGCCATCAAGGCGGCGCAAACAGGCCACCTGGTGCTGTCCACCCTGCACACCAACGATGCGCCGCAGACGGTAAGTCGCCTGATGAACATGGGCATCGCGCCCTACAACGTGACCTCGTCCGTGACGATCATCATCGCCCAGCGTCTGGCGCGCCGCTTGCACGACTGCAAGAAAGCGGTGACCCTGCCGGAAAACGCGCTGTTGGCCGAGGGCTACACCGAGGAAGAGGTCAAGGCCGGCATCACCCTCTATGAGCCGGTCGGCTGCGACGACTGCAACGACGGCTACAAGGGCCGCGTGGGTATCTATCAGGTAATGCCAATGGCAGAGAACATTCAGCAGATCATCCTGGAAGGCGGCAACGCCCTCCAGATCGCCGCGGCGGCCCAGGCGGCCGGCGTCCGCGACCTGCGGCAATCCGCACTCATGAAGGCCAGGCAGGGTGTCACCAGCCTGGCCGAAGTCAACCGCGTGACCAAGGACTAAGCCATGGCGACCACCGCAGTTAAAGCCACCGCACCACGCACCTCGGAACTCAAACAGTTCACCTGGGAGGGCACGGACAAGCGCGGCGTCAAGATGAAGGGTGAGACCACTTCGAAGAACGCCAACCTGCTCCGGGCGGAGCTGCGCAAGCAGGGCATCAACCCCACGGTGGTCCGCCCGAAGGGCAAGCCCCTTTTCGGCAAGGCCGGCAAAAAGATCACCTCCCGCGAGATCGCGGTTTTCAGCCGCCAGATCGCCACGATGCTCCAGTCGGGCGTGCCCATGGTGCAGGCCTTCGAGATCCTCGCCTCGGGCCAGGGCAACCCCCGCATGCGCGACATGCTGATGGATGTCCGCGACCAGATTTCGGGGGGCTCGTCCCTTTCCGAAGCCATGGCACGGCACCCGGTGCAGTTCGACATGCTGTTCCGCAACCTGACCCGGGCGGGTGAACAGGCCGGCGTGCTCGACACGGTCCTCGATACGGTGGCAACCTACAAGGAGCGCACCGAGGCCCTGAAGGGCAAGATCAAGAAGGCGCTTTTCTATCCCATCGCGGTCATCGCGGTGGCCTTCATCGTCAGCTCGATCCTGCTCATCTACGTGGTTCCGCAGTTCGAGGCCGTTTTCCAGAGTTTCGGCGCCGAACTACCGGCCTTCACCCAGATGATCGTGTCGGCATCCGAGTTCATGGTCGCCTATTGGTGGCTGGTGCTTCTGGGTGTCGTCGGCTCGGCAACGGCCTTCGTGTTCGCTTATAAGCGCTCTCCGGCCCTCGAGCGCACAGTGGACAGGATGATGCTCAAGCTGCCGGTCATCGGGCAGATCATGCACCAGTCCGCCATCGCCCGATTCGCCCGTACCCTGGCGCTGACCTTCAAGGCCGGCGTGCCCCTCGTGGAGGCCCTGGAAACCGTGGGCGGCGCTACCGGCAGCATCATCTACAACGACGCCGTCAAGCGCATCCGCGAAGACGTCTCGGTCGGTTACCAACTCAACGTGGCGATGAAGCAGGTCAACCTGTTCCCGCACATGGTGGTCCAGATGACAGCCATCGGCGAAGAGGCCGGCGCGCTCGACACCATGCTGCTCAAGGTCGCGGAGTTCTATGAGCAGGAGGTCGAGAACGCGGTCGACGCCCTGGCCAGCCTGCTCGAGCCCTTCATCATGGTCATCATCGGCGTGCTCGTCGGCGGCATGGTGATCGGCATGTACCTGCCTATCTTCAAGATCGCGTCCACGGTCTGACCCCGGTGCTTGCACTCCTGGACGCCCAGCCGGCCCTCGCGGCCGGCCTTGCCCTTGCGTTCGGACTGCTGGTCGGCAGCTTCCTGAATGTCGTCATCCTTCGCCTGCCGCCCCGCCTGGAATGGCAGTGGCGGCGCGAGGCACGGGAGA
>DATCTE010000307.1:0-3029 GCA_036568085.1 Thiobacillus sp. | reverse complement strand
GACGCCCCGCAGCACTTCTATCTGTTCACGCTGAAGGCGCTCGCCTTCATGCGCCTGCGGCTGGGTCGCCCGGCGGAAAGCCATGCGCTGCTCGACAAGCTCGCGGAGCTGGACCCGCACGACTCGGTGGGCGCGTCGGTGATCCGCGACGTGGCGGCGCACACCCCTGCAACGGCGTGACCCGACTAGGAGCGACGACCATGGCCTACACCGACGTCTGCAAGAAAAGCCTGCTGTTCGAAGGCGAACGCGTGCCCTGCATGGTCGACGGCAAGGAAATCATCATCCTGTGGCCGGACGGCGGCGAGCCGCGCGCCTACGACGCGGCCTGCCCGCACGAGAAGGTGTCGCTGGCGCGCGGCGACTTCAACGGCCGCATCCTGCACTGCCCCGCCCACGGCTGGGTGTTCAATGGCCGCGACGGCAGCTCGCTGCAACCCTGCGGCTGGGCGCTGAAGGAATATCCCCTGCGCATTGCCGGCGGCATGGTTCAGGTTGATGTAGCGCAGGTCGATGTGGCTGCGGCCCAACCCAACAACTGAACCATGCTGGATACCCTCATCATCGGCGGCGGGCTGTGTGGACTGGCGCTTGCGCGCAGCCTGCACGCGCAGGGCCGCAGCTTCGTCCTGTATGAGGCGCGGGCGCGCCTGGGCGGGCGCATCCTGTCGGTGCCGAGCGAAACCGCCGGCATGGCGCTCGACCTCGGCCCGACCTGGTTCTGGCCCGACACCCAGCCGCGGATCACGAAACTGCTGACGGAGCTGGGCCTGCGCAGCTTCGCGCAGCACGACGACGGCAGCCTGCTGCGGCTGACCGCGCACGACCAGAAGCCCGAACGCATGGAGATGGACGCCCTGCACGGCGGCGCGCGGCGCGTCGACGGCGGCATGGCGGCGCTGGTGGAGGCGCTGGCCGACGGCCTGCCCGCCGCGGCGATCCGGCTGCAGCAGGAACTCATCGCCGTGCGCGATCGCGGCACCCATGTCGAGCTGCTGTTCCGGCGCGGCGAGGTCACGACCATCGTCCATGCCCGCCACGCGGTGCTGGCGGTGCCGCCCCGCCTGCTGGAAGAGCGCGTGCACTTCGCCCCCGCCCTCGACGACCCCCTGCGCGACGCCATGCGCGCCACCCCGACCTGGATGGCCGACCAGGCGAAAGTCGCGGTGGGTTTTGCTGCGCCGTTCTGGCGCGCCGCCGGCGAGTCGGGCAACGCCTTCGTCACCCACGAGCAGGTCGTGCTCGGCGAGATCTACGATGCCTGCGACGCCGGCGGACGCCGCGCGGCCCTGGGCGGATTCTTCGCCCTGCCGCCGCAGTTCCGCGCGTCGGTGCACCCGGTGGCGATGCCGATGCTGATCTCGAGCCAGCTGGTGCAGGTGTTCGGTAGCGAAGCGGAGCTGGGCGAGCAGCACGTGCAGGACTGGGCGGCCGAGCCGTTCACCTGCAGCACGCTCGACCTGACGCCGCCCGACAGCCATCCGGAATACGGCAACCCGCAACTGCGGCGCCCGCTGTGGAACGGCAAGCTGTTCCTCGGCGGCTCGGAAACCGCCGGCACCGGCGGCGGCTATCTGGAAGGCGCGCTGGAAGCGGCCGCCCGCATTCAGCGCGAGCTCGCAGCCGTCCCGGCCAGCGCGCAGCCGCTGCACGGCAACGCCGCCAGCCTTGCCCGGTTCAACGAAGAAGTGGCCACGCTGCGCGACGGCGCCATCGAGCGCTACCGCCAGCATCTGCAGCGCCATCTCGCCGCCCAAACCCGGGAACAGCTGACCCAGCGTGCCCTGCTCGATACGGTGGAGCAGGTCTACAGCGAAGCCTTGGACCGGCTCGGCGCCCTGCCCTTCGACACCACCGACACCGGCATGCAGCACGGCCGCTCGGACCTGACGCCCAGCGTGCTGAGTCCCTTCGCCGGGTTCAACAGCGCGCTGCTCGAGCAAGTCGTCCAGTTCAATCGGGGCTCCTGCGCGATCTCGAATTTCCCTGATGAACATGCCCCCGCCAAGGATTACTTGGACACCATTTCACGCGACCTTGCCGCCGCCTGGCGCGAGTTCGCAATCAACGTAAACAACCTGCTGCTGAGCAGAAGCACGTCCCGAATGGCGCTGGCCGAATGAGCTGCATGCAGACAGGGCGCAACACAGGCCGCGATTCCTGACAGCCTTGTTTTAGAGGATGCACCATGAGTGGATTTTTTATCGATTGGGATGGCAATTTGCGTCACGTCGACGACCCCGGCGGCGGGTATACCTGCGATGTCGACACCGCGGCCCGCTATGTAGCGGTCATGAAGGGCAGCACCCTGGCGCACGAATCCACACTCTATAAAACGCTCGAGGCCGTCGCGAAAGCCGGCATCAAGGCCACGCTGGTTCCCGGCTCCCACCCCTGGGGCAGCCAGCGCGACGGATTCTAGCCGGCACCGGCGGCGCGCTTTTCGAGAAGTCGTTTCAATCACACCATGTCCCCCGTCATCCCCAGCCTTACCGACCTCCAGACCCATCCCGCGTTGAGCCTCCTGCGCCTGGCGGCGCTGTCCGCCGGCCCCGATGGCATGCTCGACGACGAGACGCTGGAGCTGATGTTCGAGCAGGTCGAGACCGGCACGCTGGCCGCCATGCAGGCAAGCGAGGTGTGGCCCGAGCTTGCGCGCGGCCTGATGGGCCGCACGCCCTCCAACATGTTCCGCGCCCTCTACGCCAGCGGCGCCTTGATGGAGGTGCTGCCCGAGGTGGCGGGCGTGTTCGGCGTGCCGCAGATCGCCGACGACCCGCCGCAGGTCGACATCGGCCAGCACCTGCTGCGCGTGCTCGACGAGGCCGCCCGCTGTGGCGCGCCGCTGCCGGTTCGCTTCGCCGCGATGGCGATGCACGTCGGCAAGTCCGACTCCCCGCCCGAGCATCTGCCGGTCCACTATCGCCACGTCGAGCGCGGCCGCCCCCGCATCGAGGCGATGTGCGATCGTTTCGGCGTGCCTGAAGACTGCCGCGAGCTGTCCCTGCTGGCGCTCGCCGAATGCGAGC
>DATCTE010000306.1:0-2723 GCA_036568085.1 Thiobacillus sp. | reverse complement strand
CCGGTACCGATGATGGCCACGCTCGAGCCGGCCCCGGCCAGTCCACCGCGGTGGGCCGCCGCGTCGATGCCGAGCGCCAGTCCGCTGACGATGGTGAGTCCGGCGTCCGACAGGGCGTGGGCGAAGGCTTCGGCATCGCGCACGCCCTGCGGGGTGGCGTTGCGGCTGCCGACGATGCCGAGCGCGGGCTGGCTGAGCAGGGCGCGTCGTCCCTTGCAATACAGCACGGCAGGCGGATCGGCGATCTCGAGCAGGGTCTTGGGGTAGTCCGTGTCCGCCAGCGTCATCAGGCTGTTGCCGGGCTGGGTGAGCCAGGCCTGGGCGGCGTCAAGTTGCGCGGCGTCGGGTTCGCCCAGCAAGGCGTCGCATTGGGCCGCTGTCAGGTGGGCCGCCAGCGCGCTGCGGCCGGATGACAAAACGGCCTCCGGAGAACCGAAGGCCGTGAGCAGGCGAATCAGGCTGGTGTTGCCGACCCCCGGTACGAGGGCCAGGCGCAGCCAAGGGTCAAGTGCGTTCAATCAGGATTTTTCACGCTATCGAGCAGGTAGACCGGCCCCTCGGACTGCATGATGAGCGCGTAGGACACGCGGTCATACACCCGGTAGACCATCACCAGGCCGCTGCGGGTATCGGGCAGCTTGACGGCACGGTCGCTGCTGTTGCCGAGGCAGGTGTCGCGGAAGGTATTGCGTACGTCGGCGGTCTGGTCGTAGGTGACCCTGCTGTTTTCCTTCAGGCAGCGCACGTCGTTGTATAACCAGGCGCCGCCGCCGGGAGTGCCCGCCGATTTTTCGTTGACCCAGGTCATACGGTCCTTCTCGTCGCGCGAGAGCTTTACCGCCAGGCCTTCGCGGAACACCGCCAGTACGTGGCCGGGCTCGAGGCCGTCGCGGCTGCCGCGGTTGATCACCACGGTCTGGTAGCGGCCGCTGTCGGACAGGCCGCCGTAGGCCGAGATGATGCGGCCGCTGATCCTGGCTTCCGGCGCGTGCGGAATGTATTCGAAGGTGTTGCTGGTGTCTGCTTCGACCAGCTTGTCCTTCGGCAGGATTTCCTTCACCGACTGGGTGATGCGGATTTTTTGCGGCGCGCCTTCCGTCAGCGTGCGGGCGTCGCCCAGGTATTCGACTTCATAGCCCAGCACTTCGCCGGTTTCCGGGTCCTTCAGTGCCTTGCCCGGACGCAGCACGTTCCAGCGGGTGACGCCGGCCTTGCCGCCGGTGGCGAACGCATCGTCGCCTGCGCCCAGCACGACGCGTTCGGTGTTGCTGCCCAGAATGAAGGGCGAGTCGTCGAGCGCGCCTTTGGACACCACGCGCGGCTGCGACAGGAAGGGATGGATCACGCGGATGGGGATGGACGGAATCGCATCATTGCCGATCTCGGTAGCGCGCACGCCGGGCGACAGCTTGACGGTCTCCATGCCGCCCTTGTCGCCCTTGACCAGCGACAGGCGAGGCTCCTTGCCGCTGCGGTCGAGCACGATCATGTCACCGGGATAAATCCAGTGCGGGTTCTTGATCTCCGCGCGGTTCATCTTCCAGATCTGCGGCCAGCGCCACGGATCCTTGAGAAACTTGCCGGAGATGTCCCACAGGGTGTCGCCTTTGACCACGACGTACTTGTCCGGCGCGTTCTCCTGCAATTTAAGGGTATCGGCCAGCGCGGGAGCGGCAGCCAGCAACAGGGCAAGCGAAACAACGAGTTGACGCACGGGGGAACCCTCCATTTAGACCTTGTCTAATTTTGCGTTGAAAATATACTGTGCGCTTAGCTTACGGCTATCCGCCGCCTTATATTTAGGGTTGTGCGCAACTAAACGCAGATTCTGCATCAAAGTGCGCGTCCAGCCCATTCAATTCGCAGACTTTTTATGGCCAGACTCGACATTTTGCATTATCCCGATGCGCGCCTGCACACCGTCGCCAAGCCGGTGAAGGGGGTGGACGAGCGCATCCGCAAGCTGGTCGACGACATGGCCGAAACTATGTACGCCGCGCCCGGCATCGGGTTGGCCGCCACCCAGGTCGACGTGCACGAGCGCGTCATCGTCATCGACATTTCCGAAACCCACGACCAGCTGCGCGTCTTCATCAACCCCGAAATCGTCGCCCAGTCGGGAACCGAGGAGAGCGAGGAGGGCTGCCTGTCGGTGCCGGGGATCTTCGACAAGGTGACGCGCGCCGAGCGCGTCACCGTGCGCGCGCTGGACCGTGACGGGAAATCCTTCGAACTCGCCGCCGACGGCCTGCTGGCGGTGTGCATCCAGCACGAGATGGATCATCTGATGGGCAAGGTCTTCGTCGACTACCTGTCCAATCTCAAACGCAATCGCATCAAGGCCAAGCTGTTGAAGCAGGCGCGCGAGCACCGCCCTGACGCGGCGCCGGTGCGCGCCTCGCTCTGAGTCGTATTCCGTGCGGATCATTTTTGCCGGCACGCCGCCGTTCGCGGCTGCCGCCCTCGATGCCCTGGCGGCTGCCGGGCACGACATCGTCCTGGTGCTGACCCAACCTGACCGTCCCGCCGGGCGGGGCATGAAGCTCGCCCCCAGCGCGGTCAAACAGACGGCCCTCGCGCGCGGGCTGCCGGTCTACCAGCCTGCAAGCTTGAAACCCCCCGAGGTGCAGGCCGAGTTGCGCGCAGCCGATGCAGACGTCATGGTGGTGGCGGCCTATGGACTGATCCTGCCGCAGGCCGTGCTGGATCTGCCGCGCTTCGGC
>DATCTE010000305.1:0-2524 GCA_036568085.1 Thiobacillus sp. | reverse complement strand
CCGGTGTTGTTGGCGGCGTGGGTGGACAGCGGGTCTTCGATCGAGCGCGGCACCGAACCGAGTGCCGCCTGGTGCAGGACGTAGTCGACCCCCTTGCACACGGTATGGCAGGTAATGAGGTCGCGTATGTCGCCGCGCTTGAAGCTGAAGTTTGCCCAGCGCTCGGGTCCGACGCTGGCCTGCACCTGCGCCAGGTTTTTCTCGTGGCCGGTGGCGAAGTTGTCGAGGCCGACGACGCGCTGATCGAGCTGCAGCAGGGCTTCCACCAGATTGCAGCCGATGAAGCCGGCGGCGCCGGTGACGAGCCAGGTTTGAGGCCTGGCCTTGAGCGTTTCTTTCAGCGTATCGAACGCGGTCATTACAGCCTCCAGAGCACGAAGCCCGCCGCTTCCACCATGGCCGGATCGTAGGCCGACTTGACGTCGGTGAAGGCGCCGCCTTTCTTCAGCCTGGCGGTGAGGTCGCCGAAGGACTTCTCCAGATACGCGCTGTGCGATACGGCCGCGACGATGGCATCGCATTGCGGCAGGTCGTTCCACGCGGTGAGACTGATGCCGTACTCATGCTCGGCTTCCTTCGCTTCGCCGAGCGGGTCGTGCACGTGCACGTCGCAGCCGAAGGACTGCAGTTCGCGGATGACGTCGACCACCTTGGAGTTGCGCAGGTCGGGGCAGTTTTCCTTGAAGGTGAGGCCGAGCACGTTGACCTTGGCGCCCTTCACCTGCACGCCGTTGGCGATCATCTTCTTCACCGTCTCCTGCGCCACGTAGGCGCCCATGCCGTCGTTGATGCGGCGGCCGGCGAGGATGACCTGCGGGTGGTAGCCGAGCATGTCGGCCTTGTGGGTGAGGTAGTAGGGGTCGACGCCGATGCAGTGGCCGCCGACCAGGCCCGGACGGAAGGGCAGGAAGTTCCACTTGGTGCCTGCGGCCTTCAGCACTTCCAGCGTGTCGATGCCGATGCGGTGGAAGATCAGCGAGAGTTCGTTCATCAGCGCGATGTTGAGGTCACGCTGGGTGTTCTCGATCACCTTGGCGGCTTCGGCCACCTTGATCGAACTGGCGCGGTGCACGCCGGCGGTGATGATCGACCCGTAGAGCGCCGCCACCTTGTCGAGCGTGGCGGCATCGTCGCCGGAAACGACTTTCACGATTTTCGTGATCGTCCGTTCCTTGTCGCCGGGATTGACGCGCTCGGGCGAGTAGCCGACGTGGAAATCCTGCCGCCACGTCATGCCGGAATTCTTTTCCAGGATCGGAATGCAGACCTCTTCGGTGGCACCGGGGTAGACTGTGGATTCGTAGATGACCGTGGCGCCCTTCTTCATGTATTTGCCGACGGTGGTAGAGGATCCCACCAGCGGCGAGAAATCGGGGATGTGCGCCTCGTCGACCGGGGTCGGCACAGCAACGATGATGAAGTCGGCTTGCGCCAGGTCGGCGGGGTCGGTGGTCACAGTCAGCTGCGTCGCGGCCTTGAGGTCATCCGTTGATACTTCGCCGGTGGGGTCGCAGAATCGACGATAGTGCTCGATTTTTTCAACCGAGAGGTCATAGCCGATGGTGGTCATCTTCTTGCCGAATTCCACCGCCAATGGCAGGCCCACGTAGCCCAACCCGACAACCGCAACAACGCTCATGCTTGGATTCCCCTATGAATAGAAAGTCTTTGCTGCCGCCCGGATTGTATCGAATTTACAGGGGGCTGCCCGGCTCCATCCGACGGCTGGGCGTTTCATGGGCGAGCAAGCGGCGTACCAGTTCGCTGCTGCGGGCGGTCCTGGCGCTGCACCCGCAAGGAGTACGCCGC
Organism: Thiobacillus sp.; assembly: GCA_036568085.1. Taxonomy (GTDB): domain Bacteria; phylum Pseudomonadota; class Gammaproteobacteria; order Burkholderiales; family Thiobacillaceae; genus Thiobacillus. The sequence continues at coordinate 715 of DATCTE010000305.1, read as the reverse complement.
CAGACGCTCGCCCTGCGGGCGGTCCTGGCGCTGTTCGCGTGGGGACTGGGCTTGCCTGCGCTGGCCGACATCGCCGACACCGTGCAGTTGGTGAAGCCGGGGGTGGTCGGCGTCGGCACCTTCCTCCCCACCGGCCGGCCGCCCGCCAATCTGATGGGGACCGGCTTTGCGGTACTGGACGGCCACTACGTCGTGTCGTGCGCGCATATTTTCAGCAAGCCGCTGGACAGCGAGAAAAGGGAAATGTATGCCGTGTTCGTCGGCCGCGGCCGGCAGCAGATATCGGTACGTGCCGCCGAACTGGTCGCCAGCGACAAGGTCCGCGACCTGGCCTTGCTGAAAATCGCCGGCGATCCCTTGCCTCCCCTGAAACTGGGCGATTCAGACAAGGTGCGTGAAGGCTGGCAGCTTTATTTCACCGGCTATCCGATCGGCTCGATCCTGGGGCTCAATCCCTCCACGCATCGCGCCGGGCTGGCGGCCATCATCCCCGTTTTCACGCCGGTCGCCGCTGCTGCCCTGCTGAATTCACACGCGCTCAAACAGGCGGCCTCGCCCTACGAAGTGTTCGAACTCGATGCCGTGGCCTACCCCGGCAACAGCGGCAGCCCGGTCTGGAACCCCGATACCGGCGAGGTCCTGGGCGTGGTCAACTCGGTCTACGTAAGGGGCGCGCGGGAAGCCGCGCTCTCGGCGCCCAGCGGGATCAGCTACG
>DATCTE010000304.1:0-6170 GCA_036568085.1 Thiobacillus sp. | reverse complement strand
ATTTCATCGCGTGCACGGCAGTTTCGGACAATCAGACCCCCACCCTTTTCCTGCAGGGCTGTCTGCAATTCAGTGACGCTGGCGTGGATGAACTCGACCCGCCGGTCGGCCGGGTCGGGAAGCGTGTCCAGGATTTCGCGGTCGAAAATGAAGACGCAGACCACTTGCCGGGCGCATTTGAGCGCGTGATGGAGCGCGGCATGATCGAAGTCCCGCAGGTCACGGCGAAACCAGACCAGGGCGCGGGCATATTCAGGCATGGGGCGTGGCGGTCGCTATAGTGTAAGAAGGGTGCAAAAAGTGGTGCTTGCCTGTTTCGGAGCAGATTACAATGGGAACGCAATCATGGATACCGTCAACCTCACCCACAATTTCCTGATCGCCATGCCCGGCATGGTGGACCCCAATTTCAACGGCACGCTGACCTATATCTGCGACCACAGCGATCAGGGCGCGCTGGGCGTGGTGGTCAACCGCCCGATCGACCTGGATCTGTCGACGCTGTTCGAGCAGATCGGGCTGTCGCTGCCGGAGCGCCTGCAGCACAACACCGTGTTTTTTGGCGGCCCGGTGCAGACCGAGCGCGGCTTTGTATTGCATACGCCACCCCTCACCTTCAGTTCTACCCTCACCGTCAACGACGCGGTCAGCCTGACCACCTCCAAGGACGTGCTGGAAGCGGTCAGCCAGGGGGCGGGACCGGAAAAATTCATGGTGTCGCTGGGCTACGCTGGCTGGTCGGCCGGTCAGCTGGAAGACGAAATCAAACAGAACGCCTGGCTGTCGGTGGCCGCCGACCCCCAGGTGATTTTCGACCTGGCACCCGAGGAACGCCTGCCTGCCGCGATGAAGCTCCTGGGCATCGACTTCGCCAGCCTGTCCGAAGAAGCCGGGCACGCTTGAAACCGGGAGAGACTCACGGCACGGTGCTGGCCCTCGACCTGGGGCTGAAGCGCACCGGCGTGGCTTCGGGCGAGTTGTCGATCGGGATCGCACATCCGCTCACCGTCATTCAGGCCGATTCCACCGATGCGCGCCTGACTGCCATCGCCAAACTGGTCGGCGAATGGCAGCCGGTGCTGCTGGTGCTGGGGCTGCCCACCCACGCCGACGGCAGCGAGCACGACATGACGCGGGCGGCCAAAAACTTCGCGCGCAAATTAGAATCCCGCTTCAATCTCCCGGTTTTTCTGGTGGACGAGCGCCACACCAGCACGGCAGCCGAATCCGAGCTCCATGCACGCGGCATCCACGGCAAGAAAAACAAGGCGCTGACGGACGCCGTCGCCGCTCAACTTATTTTGCAAGGGTTCTTCGATGCACGCCTCACTGCCTGACGCCCATACGCTGATTGCGCGGCTCGCCGACGCCATCGCGCCCACCCTCACGCCCGACACGCTGATCGTCGGCATCCACACCGGCGGCGTGTGGGTGGCCGAGCGCCTGCATGTGCTGCTGCAATGCACCAAGCCACTCGGGACGCTCGACATTTCGTTCTACCGCGACGACTTTTCGCGCATCGGCCTGCACCCGCAGGTGAAGCCGTCCAACCTGCCCTTCGACCTGGAAGGCCGCGCCATCCTGCTGGTCGACGACGTGCTGCACACTGGGCGTACGGTGCGTGCGGCGATGAACGAGTTGTTCGACTATGGCCGCCCTGCTTCGATCCGGCTCGCCGTACTGGTCGATCGCGGCGGTCACGAACTGCCGATCCGCCCCGATTTCGCCGGCCTGACGATCACCGTACCCGACCACCAGAACATCAATCTTTCCCGCCTCGACGATGGCCATCTGACCCTGACCCTTGCATGAACCTACAACTCGCTCAAGACGGCAGGCTGCGGCACCTGCTCACCCTCGACGGCCTGCCGCGCGCCATCATCACGCAAATCCTCGACACCGCAGAATCCTTCATGGATGTCGGCGAACGCGAGGTTAAAAAAGTCCCGCTGCTGCGCGGCAAGTCGATCTTCAACCTGTTCTTCGAACCCTCGACGCGCACCCGCACCACCTTCGAGATCGCCGCCAAGCGCCTGTCCGCCGACGTGGTCAATCTCAACATCGCCACCTCCAGCCAGACCAAGGGCGAGGCAATCCTCGACACCGTCGACAACCTCGCCGCCATGCACGCCGACATGTTCATCGTTCGCCACGCGCAGTCGGGCGCGGCGCACTTCATCGCGCGCCACGTGGCGTCGCACATCTCGGTGGTGAACGCGGGCGACGGCCGCCACGCGCATCCCACCCAGGGCCTGCTCGACATGTTCACCATCCGCCGCTACAAGGGCGAGTTCCACAACCTGACCGTGGCCATCGTCGGCGACGTGCTGCATTCGCGCGTGGCGCGCTCGCAGATCCATGCGCTGACCACGCTGGGGGTGCCGGAAGTCCGCGTGATCGGCCCGAAAACCCTGCTCCCCGCCGGGGTCGAGCAGATGGGCGTCAAGGTGTTCCACAACATGGAAGAAGGCCTGCGCGGTTGCGACGTGGTCATCATGCTGCGCCTGCAGAACGAGCGCATGAAGGGTGCCCGGCTGCCCAGCGCGCAGGAATACTTCAAGTTTTTTGGCCTGACGCCGGAAAAACTCGCGCTCGCCAAGCCGGATGCCATCGTGATGCATCCCGGCCCGATGAATCGCGGCGTCGAAATCGCGTCCGAAGTCGCTGACGGCCCGCAGTCGGTGATCCTGCCGCAGGTCACCTACGGCATTGCGGTGCGCATGGCGGTGATGGCAATGCTGGCAGGGACGGGGAACGCATGAAGATCCATATCAAAAACGGCCGTGTAATCGATCCGATGAGCGAACGCGACGAAGTCGCCGACGTGTTTGTGGCGGCGGGCAAGATTGTCGCCATCGGTCGCGCACTTGCCGACTTCCACGCCAACCGCACGCTCGACGCCAGCGGCCTGATCGTCTGCCCCGGCCTGGTCGATCTGTCGGTACGGCTGCGCGAACCCGGCTTCGAGTACAAGGCCACGCTCGAATCGGAAATGCTGGCCGCCGCGGCGGGCGGGATCACGTCGCTCGCCTGCCCGCCCGATACCGACCCGCCGCTGGACGAGCCGGGGCTGGTGGAGATGCTGAAATTCCGCGCCAGGAACCTGCCCGGGCCGCGCGTGTATCCGATCGGTGCGATGACGCAGAAGCTCGAAGGCCAGATGCTCACCGAGATGGCCGAATTGACCGAAGCCGGCTGCCGCGCCTTCACCCAGGCCGATGCGCCGCTGACCGACACGCTCGTCCTGCTGCGCGCGATGGAATACGCTGCCACCTTCGGCTTCAGCCTGTGGCTGCGCCCGCAGGACGTCTCGCTCTCGCGCGGCGGCGTCGCGCACGACGGTGCCGTGGCCACGCGTCTCGGCCTGCCGGGCATTCCCGCACTGGCCGAAACGGTGGCGCTGGCGACCATTCTGCAACTGGCGCGCGAAACCGGCGCCCGCATCCACCTTGCCCGCCTGTCGACGCGCGAGGGCATCGCGATGGTGCGCGCAGCCAAGGCGCAGGGGCTTGCCGTGACCTGCGATGTCGCCTGCACCCACGTGCATCTGTCGGAAAACGACCTCATCGGTTTCGACTCGCACATGCATCTGGTACCGTCACTCAGGAGCCTGCGCGACCGCGATGCCATTCGCGAAGCGTTGCGCGACGGCTCCATCGACGCGCTGTGTTCCGACCACACCCCGGTCGACGAGGACGAGAAGCAGCTACCCTTCGGCGAATCGTCGCCGGGCGCATCGGGCGTCGAACTGCTGCTGCCGCTGACGCTGAAGTGGGCGCGCGAGATGGGGGTGCCGCTGATGCAGGCGATCGACCTGATTTCATGGAAGCCGGCGCAGATTCTCGGCGTGCCCGGCGGTCACCTGTCGGTCGGCGGCTGCGCCGACCTCTGCATATTCGACGAGACCGCCGAGTGGGTCGTGACCCCCAAAACCCTGGCCAGCCAGGGCGACAACACGCCCTTCCTCAATCATCCGATGCAGGGCCGCGTGCGCTACACGCTGATCGACGGCCATATCGATTTTGAAGCGCTCCACTGATCGAAGCGGCCTGCATGGCGGATAAGCGTTCCGCCTTGCGCTGCGCCTCCTTCCCGTCGCTGCTTCTCAGCCTGTTTGCAGGGGCCGGGGCCGTCGCCGGCTTTGCGCCGTTCGGGCTCTGGCCGCTGTCCGTGCTGAGCCTGGCCGTGCTGTTCGGGCAGCTGTCGCGCTCGGCCTCCGTGCGGGCCGGGTTTCTGACCGGGCTGGCCTGGGGACTGGGATTTTTCCTCACCGGGGTGAGCTGGGTGTTCGTCAGCCTGTGGGTCTACGGCAGCATGCCCGCATGGCTGGCCGGGCTCGCCACCTTCCTGTTCTGCGCGTTCCTGGCACTGTTCCCGGCAACGGTCGGTGCGCTGCAGGCGTACCCTAACAAACGCATCGCACCCGCGCTGCGAATTCTGCTGCTGATCCCGCTCGCCTGGAGCGTGACGGAATGGAGTCGCGGCTGGATCTTCACCGGTTTCCCCTGGCTGGTCATGGGCTACTCGCAGGTACCCAACGGTCCGCTGGCAGGCTATGCGCCGCTTATCGGCGTGTACGGCATCTCATTTCTGCTCTCGCTGATCGCAGCCCTGCTGGCTTGGGGGACGACAGCACGCGGCCCGGTGGCGCCGCGCCTCTGGGCTGCGGTGGCGATCGTGGCGCTGGGTGTCGGCGGCCAGGCCCTGCATGGCATCCCGTGGACCACGCCGGATGGCGCGCCGACATCGGTGGCACTGCTGCAGGGCAACATCCCGCAGGACATGAAATGGCGGCCGGAAAAAACCCGCGCCACGCTGGAAAGCTACGCGCGAATGGCCGCCGCCTCGCCCGCGCAGTTGATCGTGTTGCCGGAAACGGCACTGCCGCTGTTCGAATCCGAGTTGCCCGACGCCTATCGCGCCGGTCTCGACGCGCTCGGGCGGCACAATGGCGGCGACGTGCTGACCGGTCTGCCAACCGGCTCGCTGGATGGCGCCTACTACAACAGCGTCGTCAGTTTCGGCAGCGCGCCCGGCCAGCGTTACAGCAAGGTGCACCTGGTGCCATTCGGCGAATACATCCCGCTGAAGGCGGTGTGGGGCTGGGTGATCGAGGTGCTGCATATCCCGCTCTCGGATTTCGCGCGCGGCGCCGTCGACCAGCGCCCGCTCGCCATCGGCGGCCAGCGGGTGGCGGCCGACATCTGCTACGAGGACGCGTTCGGCGAGGAGATCATCCGTCAGCTGCCGGAAGCGAGCGTGCTGGTCAACGTCAGCAACCTGGCCTGGTTCGGCGATTCGCTGGCACCCTGGCAGCACGCGCAGATGTCGCAGATGCGCGCGCTGGAAACCGGGCGCATGATGCTGCGCGCGACCAACACCGGCCTCACTGCGATCATCGACGCAAAAGGCCATGTGCTGGCCAGCCTGCCGCTCTTTACCGCCGGCAGCCTGTCCGGTGAAATTCAGGGCTACGCCGGCAGCACGCCGTACGTGCGCTGGGGCAATGCGCCGGTGCTGGCGCTATGGGGAATATTGGGGGTCGCCCTGCTGGTGGCCGCGCTCTACCCGCGAGGGGCAGGCCGTGGCTGTACAGCCGCTAAAGCGGCAACAGCCACGCTCAGGCGGCGGCCCTGATCCGGGTGGCGTTGCGGCCGCCGCGCTTGGCTTCCAGCAGTGCGGCATCGGCACGCGCCAGCGCTTCGTTTTCCTCGCGGTCGTCACGGCTGAATTCGGACATGCCGCCGCTCCACGACAGTTTCTGCGTCACACCCGGGATAAGTTCGACGCTTTCCGGCATGTTGGCACGCAGGCGCTCGGCCAGTTCCTGCGCGCGATCGAGCGGCGTGTAGGGAAACAGCACGCAGAATTCGTCGCCGCCCAGGCGGGCGATGAAGTCGCTGTTGCGCAGGCAGGTTTTCAGCGCATTGCCGAACTTGATGATGAGCTGGTCGCCCGCCTCGTGGCCGAAGGTATCGTTGACCTGCTTGAAGTTGTCGATGTCGAGAATCAGCAGGCTATGGGTCCAGCCGTCCTTGAGGGTGGCGAACAACTCCTTTTGCTTCTCGTCGAAGCTGCGCCGGTTGTTGACCTTGGACAGGTGATCGAGTCGGGCCTGCGACGAGACTTCCTTCTGCCGCCCCAGCATGACCTTGCCGAGCTTCAGCATG
>DATCTE010000303.1:0-2310 GCA_036568085.1 Thiobacillus sp. | reverse complement strand
TGGGGCATGCGCCAGGGCGCCAAGGCCTACATCACCAAGCCCTTCAACGAAGCCCAGCTGATCGAAGTCATCAACAGCCTGCTCTCCGCCGGCTGATCCAGCCCGGCGCGGAAACGAAGGGCCCCGAGGGGCCCTTTTTTCGGCTTTTTGGAATCCGGTGTGGAATCGGGACCCATGACCAACTACCGGCTGAAGTAGCTGTCATGGAATTCGGTGTTGAAACTGGCGTGAGCCAGTGACATGCTGTCATGGATTACAGTGTGGATTCCAACCCATGGATTTGCTGGACCTGAAGAACATCAAGTCATTGTCGTCCAAGGTGGCTGACGGCGTTCGATACATCGAGGCAGAGGTACTGGAAGAGCCTGGAGCCTGTGTGCTCTGCCAAGCACCCGATCCGTACCGGCATGATTCCCGGGAGCAGGCATTCGCGGATGCCCCGATTCGCGGCCAGCCAGTCCGTATCTTGTTCCACCGTCGTCGCTACCGCTGTCGCGTCTGCAAGAAGACCTTCTTCGAGCCGCTGCTGGGTTTCTCGGTGAAGCGCAACATGACCCAGCGCTTGGTCCACTACATCGCGCGGGACGCTCTCATCCGCACCTTCGCTGACGTCGCCCGCGACGTGGCCGTCGACGTGCAGACCGTGCGTGGCGTCTTCCTGGACTTCTCCTCGTGGCTCAGGACGAACCACCCAATCGCCACGCCCCGGATCATGGGGATCGATGAGGCCAAGCGAGCAGGGGTCCTATGTACGGTCCTGACGGACTTGGAGCGGCGTGAGTACTTCGACATGCTGCCTTCTCGTAAGGCCAAGCCCTTGAATGCCTACCTGGCGCAGCTTCCTGAAAAGGAGCTGGTGAAGGTGGTCGCCATGGATCTGCACCTGGGTTTCGTTACGGCAATTGGCAAGCACCTGCCGAAAGCCGTACGTGTGGCCGACCGCTACCACGTCGCCCGCCTGGCGCAGGACGCCTTCGACAAGGCGCACGTGGCGGCTCGCAAGGGCCTCGATACCGGCGACCGGCTCGGGATGTTCCGCAAGCGGGGCCTGCTGGCCCAGCGAGACCGCACGCTCTCTGAACCTGAGCGGCAGCGGGTGATTGAGACCCTACAGCCCTTCCCGATCCTGGTGGCCGCCTACGAGGCGAAAGAGTCGTTCCTGCAGATATACGATGCCCCCGACCGGGAGAGCGCCGAGCAGGCGCTGGATGCCTGGCTCGACCGGTTGCCGAGAGAACTATCGGGCTATTTCCGGGCGGTTACCCTCGCGGCTTCAAACAGCCGCGAGATCATCCTGAACTACTTTGAACACCGGTACACGAACGCGTTCACCGAAGCGGCGAACGGCATTTCCAAACTGCTCCAACGGACGGGGCGCGGCTATGGGTTCGAAGTCATGCGAGTGAAGCTGCTCTACGGCAAGCGCGGGCAGAAGGTCGACCTATCGGAATACGACACAGACAATGCGAGTGATAGGGGTTCTGGTGCGCTGGGATACAGCCGAGTGACTGCGAGCTACCAGCCCAATCATGTCCCACCCGCGCGCAAGCGGGCGCGCCGAGGTCCCCAGTTTTCGCGCATTGATCAGCTGATAGATGAGGGCTACTTCGATGTAGGCAACGGTGACATTTCTGATGAACTTGAGCCGTTGACCAAGTCGTTCGCCGCTTCGTCCTAGCTATGCAGAAGATCTTGTCCGCTACTTCCCAGCCACTACCTGTCATTGCTACTGAGAGCGGGTGGTCGGAACTTTGGGGAGCATCCAACGCCTAAGTTAAGCCGCGCCGAAGGCGTCGGCTTGAATGATGAGTTAGGCCTCAGGCTACGCCGAGGCCCAGCGCGCAACAAGATTGTGGAGCGGGCCCGCCGAGAGCGCCACGGCCGCGACCACCACGCCGACCCAGCCGGCGACGAGGCGCTCGCGGCGCCCCGCGAACGCCAGCCATGCAGCCGAGAACGCGGCTCCGGCCAGCGCCAGCATGAGCAGGAGGCCGAGTCCCAGCTCGACGAGATCGGATGCGCCCGTTGGCGCGCCAGGCTCGAGGTGCATGCGCGAGTAAAGGAGCCCGCGGAAGGTGAGAATTGCGCCGAGCAAAGCAACGCACGCAGCGGCCATGAATTTCGCCAGAGTCTCGCGGTGAGCTGCGCGCATGAGGCCTAACGCCTTGAGTTACTAAAAACGGCATAAACTAAGCCTCATGCGGCAGCATAGGCACATGTGGGTGTTCGGAAGAAACCGGCCACGATGCTGGGAAGCTTTTGCAGCTGCCGCATAGCCCGCTCGACCTGCTTCTTGAGGTCGTGTTTCGT
>DATCTE010000302.1:0-2028 GCA_036568085.1 Thiobacillus sp. | reverse complement strand
CACTCCGCGCCGGAATACGCCGCGTGTACCACCTGCCAGCCTCGGCCACGCTTGCGAATCTCCTGCACGATGACGCGGGGGAACTGCTCATACGACCATTCGGTGCCAAGCAGTTCGGCAATCCAGGCCGGGACTTCTTCGCCAACGGTGGCGTTGTTTTCGGTGTTCATGGGTTGCTCCTTGTTAGGTGGGGCGGGTGGGGCGTCACTCCCACTTGGCTAATTCGTGCGAGGCTCTTGCAAGAGTCTTGCGGTAGGGCATCAAGGCCGTCCCGCGCATCGCACTCGGTTACCTACGTTGCTAGGTGCGTGTCTCCTTTCCACGCCGCCGCCCCGTTGAACTCTTAGACCAGCCCGCGAATCGGGGCGAACGGAATTTCATCGGACGGGTCGCCGCCTCGGGCCTGATTTGCGCCGCCGCCGCTGCGGTTGCCGTAAGCGCTGCCGCTGCGCTCCCGCTCGGTGCGTTCTTCCTTCGGCTTCACGCTAAAGGACAGCGCCGGAGCCTTCGGGCCGGCATCGGGCTTGCGCTTCCACGCGCTCACCCAATACTCGGTGCCGTCCACGTTGAGGCTGCCCGTGAAGTCCGGGTGCGTGTCCTTTTCCTTCTTGTCGTTGCCCCAAATCGCGCCACGATTCTCATTGCTGTACTCGGCCATTACGCTGCTTCCTTCTTGTTGGTCATTGCCTTCTTGATACCGCTGCGCACCTTGGAGTCGAGCAGCGACCAAACCGCCGCCTTCTCGTCGGTGTCCAGGTTCTGTGATGCAAGGTGGTCTGCGGCTGCATCGCCGCCATCACTGCTGAACAGTTCGCGGGTCTGCTGGGCCACGCCCTCAAGCCATGCCCGCGCTTCCTCGTTGAAGCCTTCCCACACGCCATCCAGCGGCGTCACCTTGCCGGTCAGTGGGGCGTCCTTCTCAGGCTCGGCGTACCCCGATTCCAGCGGCAGCTTTGCCCACAGTTCATAGGCAAGCCCGAAGGTCATGGCAGCGGCCATACAGATGCCGCGCCGGTGGGTGTCCGTGATGTCGCGGGCCGTCACCTTTTCCAGCGCGATAGCCTTGTTGTGCGTGTCCATGATGGCCTGCGGCATGGCCGGCGTTTCGCTGCCGTCCAGATGCTTGAACTTGATAAGCAGGTAGCAGCCCACGGGGGCGCGGTGCAGGATGCCGCCCTCGACGTTCTGCACCAGCACGGGCAGCCAGCCGGGGGCGTGGGTTCGCAGCAGGTGCATGGTGCGCGACCAGTTGATGTAGCTGGCGCTGAACTTGCCGCCGCCGATCTTCTCCACGAGATTATCGGTAGCGATGCCAGCGAGGTTAGGGAGTGCGCTCATTTCTCGTTCTCCGGTAAATCAGGTTCGTTCGGGTCGGTCTGGTCGGGCCACTCGCCCCAGGATTCGGGATACTTCATTTCGCCTCCCGGTCTTTCGGCATGTGTCGCACCAGCTCAGCGGCATACGCATCCAGCAGGCGCGGGTCCATTTCGTCGGTGTGGCGCACGGGCAGGGCCGGCACTTGGGCGAGGTTCTCGGCGGCTTCGGTAAGTGTGGTCATGGGGTGCTCTCGGTCCCCGGCTTGCGCTTCGGCACCAGCGGGATATCCAGTGCCTTGCCAATCCACCGGAAGAAATCGCCGAAGACTTCGGGCGCGACATCGAAAACGGCCGCCAGCAAGTTGGCGATGGGAAACACGGCCATCAGGAAGCGGCCAACGACCACCCCAACGGTGAGGTCGGGCATGTAGAAGGCCAGGCTCTCCCGGCGCTTAACGTCCTGGCGGTAGTCGCGGAATGTGCGGACGCTGTAGCCGTAGAGGCACAGCGCCATTGGCAGCCAGTAGAGACACAGGGCTAGCCAGAAGTTCGCAACGAAGGATTCGACGTAGCTCATGCTCGGCTCTCCAAATACGCATCCGGGTCAGTTGGCGCAGCAGGCCGCACAGCCCACCGCCGCCGCATTTCTTCCTGCAAGGCCAGCCCGCGCAGGTGGCGGGGCGCGAAGTCCTCGCGCTGCCTCACTTCCGGT
>DATCTE010000301.1:0-4197 GCA_036568085.1 Thiobacillus sp. | reverse complement strand
CTTGTTCGATTCCGGCAGTCGTGCCTGGACCTTCATGCCCACCCTGTCGCTGCCCATCTTCGATGGCGGGCGCCGCCGCGCCAATCTGGAGCTGAGCGAAGTGCGCCGCGACATCGCCGTCGCCGGATACGAAAAAACCATTCAAACGGCCTTCCGCGAGGTGGCCGATGCGCTGAGCGCAAAGCACTGGCTGGCTGAGCAGTTGACGATCCAGAGAGCCAACCTGGAAGCGCAAAGCGAACGCGCACGCCTGGCCAAGTTGCGCTACGACAACGGCTCGGCCGCCTTCTTGGAAGTGCTGGATGCCCAGCGCGATCTGCTGGGAGCCCAGCAACAACTGGTACAGGCGCGCCGCGCGCTGCTGTCCAGCCAGGTGGCGCTGTATGCCGCGCTCGGCGGCGGCACCCTCGCCGCAGCCGGCGAGGCACAGGGTGCGGCCTCGACTCCCGCTTCCACCCCATCAACCCGTTAAGGCACGCCGAACCCATGACTGTCTCCCCCTCTCTCAAGAAAAAACTCCTGGTCGCTTTCGCTGCAGCGGTTGTTGCCGCGCTGGCCTGGTGGAGCTGGACGAGGTTTACCGACAGCGGCCCGGGCGAAGGATTCGTCCACGGCAATGGCCGCATCGAAGCCACCGAAATCGACGTGGCCACCAAGCTTCCCGGCCGCATCGAAGACATCCTGGTGCGTGAAGGCGATTTCGTCACAGCCGGCCAGCCACTGGCCAAGATGCGGCTGGAAACGCTGGAAGCGCAGCGCGACGAGGCCCTGGCCATGCGTCAGCAGGCTGAGCATTCGGTGACCGCGGCGCAGGCACAGGTGGCGCTGCGTGAAGCCGACGTGACTGCCGCCTTGGCTCTGGTTCGTCAGCGCGAGTCGGAACTGGACGCCGCGCAACGGCGCCTGACACGCTCCAGCACGCTGTCGAGTGAGGGAGCCGCCTCGATCCAGGAACTGGACGATGACCGGGCGCGCGTACAGGGCGCCCAGGCGACCCTCGCGGCCAGCAAGGCACAGGCCGCCGCTGCCCGCGCCGCGGTCGAAGCCGCCAGGGCGCAGCTTGTCGGCGCGCAGTCCAGCGTGTCCGCCGCTACGGCCAGTATCAGCCGCATCGAAGCCGACATCCGCGACAGCGAACTGCGGTCTCCGCGCGACGGACGGGTTCAGGTGCGTGTCGCGCAACCCGGCGAGGTGCTTGGAGCGGGCGGACGTGTCTTGAACCTCCTTGATCTGTCGGACGTGTACATCACCTTCTTCCTGCCCGAAACCGTGGCCGGCCGCGTTGCGCTGGGCTCGGAGGTTCGCATCATTCTGGATGCCGCGCCCGAGTATGTGATTCCAGCCACCGTTTCCTTCGTCGCCAGCGCAGCGCAGTTCACCCCCAAGACGGTGGAAACCGCCAGCGAGCGGCAAAAGCTGATGTTTCGCGTGCGCGCACAGATCTCGCAGGAGCTGCTGCGTGAGCACCTGAACCAGGTCAAGACCGGTCTGCCCGGCGTAGCCTGGGTCAAGCTCGACGCCAAGGCCGAGTGGCCTCAGAACCTCTCCGTTCGTGTGCCGGAGTAAGGTATGAGCCACAGCGCGCAGCTCGCGACCGTTGCAATTGTCCGCCAGGTAAGACTGCGCTACCGCGACGTCATTGCCTTGGATGGCATTGACCTGGACATCCCCGCTGGACGGATGGTCGGTCTGATCGGCCCCGACGGCGTGGGTAAGTCCAGCCTGCTCTCGTTGCTGGCCGGTGTGCGCATCATCCAGGAAGGCACGGTCGAGGTGCTCGGTGGCGACATGGCCAGCAAGGCCCACCGCAAGCTAGTGTGCCCGCGCATCGCCTACATGCCGCAGGGGTTGGGCAAGAACCTGTATCCGACGCTCTCGGTCGAGGAGAATCTGCAATTCTTCGCGCGGCTGTTCGGCCATGACGCGCCCGAGCGCCGCCAGCGCATCGATGAGTTGACCCAGGCTACGGGCCTGTTCAAATTCCTGGCACGCCCGGCAGGCAAGCTCTCCGGGGGCATGAAGCAGAAGCTGGGCTTGTGCTGCGCGCTGATTCACGACCCGGATTTCCTGATTCTCGATGAACCGACGACCGGCGTGGATCCGCTGGCGCGCGCACAGTTCTGGGATCTGATCGAACGCATCCGCGCCGACCGCCCCGGCATGAGCGTGATCGTGGCCACCGCCTACATGGACGAGGCACAGCGCTTCGACTGGCTCGCCGCCATCGACGACGGCAAGGTTCTCGCGACCGGCACACCGAAGGAATTGCTGGAAAGAACAGGCAGCCCGAACCTGGAAGAGGCATTCATCCGCCTGCTCCCAGAAGAGAAAAAGCGCGGGCACAAACCGGTGGTCATTCCTCCCTTGCCGGAAGACGGCGCCGACGATATCGCCATCGAGGCCAAAGAGCTGACCATGCGCTTTGGCGACTTCGTCGCCGTCGACCGCGTGTCCTTCCGCATCCGGCGCGGTGAAATCTTCGGCTTCCTCGGCTCCAACGGCTGCGGCAAGTCTACGACGATGAAGATGCTCACCGGGCTACTGCCGGCGAGCGAGGGACGAGCCTGGCTGTTCGGTCATGAGGTGGACCCGCATGACTTGGACACCCGCCGCCGCGTCGGCTACATGTCGCAGGCATTCTCGCTCTACAGCGAAATCACGGTACGCCAGAACCTGGAGTTGCACGCCAAGCTGTTCAGCGTGCCCCCGAAGGACATTCCGGGCCGCGTCGAAGAGATGGTGGAGCGCTTCGGCCTGGTGGAAGTCATCGACAGCTTGCCGGCCAGCCTGCCTTTGGGCATACGCCAGCGCCTGTCGCTGGCAGTCGCCATGGTGCACAAGCCCGAACTGCTGATTCTGGACGAGCCGACCTCCGGGGTCGATCCAGTAGCGCGCGATGCATTCTGGCGGCTGCTCATCGAGCTGTCACGTCGCGACCGGGTGACGGTCTTCATTTCCACCCACTTCATGAACGAGGCCGAACGCTGCGACCGCATGTCAATGATGCATGCGGGCAAGGTGCTCGACAGCGACGTGCCCGCCAAGCTGGTCGAGAAGCGCGGCGCTAAAACCCTCGAAGAGGCCTTCATCGGCTACCTCATCGAGGCGGAGGGCGGCACGGTCGCTCCCGCCGGCCCCACCGAGGCCGCCAATACGGCGATTCAGACGCCAGCGACACACACTGAGCACATCGGGCACAACGCTGAAGGCTTCAGCCTGCGCCGCATGCTCAGCTATCTGTGGCGCGAAGCACTGGAACTGCAGCGCGATCCGGTGCGCGCCACCCTGGCGCTGGGCGGTTCGCTGCTCCTGATGTTCGTGATCGGCTTCGGCATCACCCTGGACGTCGAAGACCTGAGCTATGCGGTGCTCGATCGCGACCAAACCACGCTCAGCCAAAGCTACACGCTGAACCTGGCCGGCTCGCGCTACTTCACAGAGCACCCGCCTATCGTCGATTACGAGGATCTCGACCGGCGCATGCGCAGCGGCGAACTGTCATTGGCCATCGAAATCCCCGCTGGCTTTGCCCGCGATGTATTGCGAGGCCAGAACGTGCAGATAGGTGCCTGGATCGACGGCGCCATGCCGCAACGCGCGGAAACCGTCCAGGGCTACGTTCAGGGCATGCACCAGCACTGGCTGCTCGTACAGGCCAGCGAACGCAGCGGTGCCAGCGCCGCCGGCAATGCGAGCGTCGAGACACGCTTTCGCTACAACCCCGATGTCAAGAGCCTGCCGGCGATGGTGCCCGCCGTGATTCCCCTGTTGCTGCTCATGCTGCCGGCGATGCTGACCGCGCTCGCGGTGGTGCGCGAGAAAGAGACAGGCTCGATCACCAATCTGTACGTGACGCCGGTGACGCGCATCGAGTTCCTGCTTGGCAAGCAACTGCCCTATGTCGGCCTGGCCATGATGAACTTCCTGCTGATGAGCCTGCTCGCGGTCACCATCTTCGGTGTGCCGGTCAAGGGCAGCTTCTTGACCCTGGCGCTGGCCGCGCTGATCTTCTCCTTCGCCGCGACAGGCATGGGGCTGCTCGCCTCGGCCGTCACGCGCAGCCAGATCGCGGCCATGTTCTTCGCCATGATCGGCACCCTGATTCCGGCCACCCAGTTCGCCGGCCTGATCGATCCAGTGTCCTCGCTCGAAGGCTCCAGCAAGTTCATCGGCGAGATCTACCCCGCCACGCACATG
>DATCTE010000300.1:0-3468 GCA_036568085.1 Thiobacillus sp. | reverse complement strand
TCTCTTGGGCAAACAAGAGAAAGTAACCCGCGCAGCCGGCGCGGAATAAAGGCTTAAAAGTACTTCGCCCAGCAAATTGAGCACTGGGTGAAACATACGAACGAATTCAAATCGCCACGCGCGATCAACAGCAAGATTCAGGTGCTGAATGGCCGAACCCTACGCAATCAAAATGCCCCAACTCTCGGACACCATGACCGAGGGCGTCATCGTCACCTGGGAAAAACAGGTCGGCGACAAGATCAAACGCGGCGACATCGTCGCCACCGTCGAGACCGACAAGGCGGTGATGGATGTCGAGGTGTTCCGCGACGGCTATCTGTCCGGTCCCATCGCGCCCCTCGACAGCACCGTCGCCGTCGGCGCGGCCATCGGCTACATCGTCGAATCCGCGGCCGAGGTTTCCAAAGACACGGCCGCGCCGTCCGCCGCGCAGTCTGTTACACCCGGTGTCGCGCCGGTGCAGCATGCCGAGAAGCCGGTGGCCATGCCTGCCGCAGAAGAGGCATTCGTGCCTGCGGCGTCCGCGACCCAGGCGCCGGCCGGCGCGATCCACAACATCATCATGCCGCAGCTCTCCGACACCATGACCGAAGGCGTGGTGGTGACCTGGGAGAAACAGCCCGGCGACAAGATCAAGCGCGGCGACATCGTCGCCACTGTCGAGACCGACAAGGCGGTGATGGACGTCGAGGTGTTCAAGGAAGGTTATCTCTCCGGCCCCATCGCGCCCATCGACAGCACTGTCGCGGTCGGCGCGGCGATGGCCTATCTGGTCGAGAAGGCCGATCAGGTTGTGCGCGAAGAGGCCAAGCCCGGCGCGGCGGCGCCGAAGGCTGCACACGGCGCGGAACATGCCGCTGCGCATGCGCCCGCAAAAACCGAGTCTGCCGCTGTCACTGCGGCACCGGTCTCCCGGCCGGGCGGCACGCCCGCACCGCGTCCGCAGGGCCGCGACGCGACACCGTTCGCGCGCAAACTCGCCGGCCAGCAGGGTGTCGATCTCAACACCGTGCCCGGCAGCGGTCCGCGCGGCGTGATCGTGGCAAGCGATGTCGCGAATGCACGTCCGGTGCCGGTCGTGGGCGGCGGTTTTCCGCAGGTCGATGTGCCGGGCGACGGCCGGCCGATGACCAAGCTCGAAGCGGCCATTGCCAAGTCGATGACCGAGTCGCTGTCCATGCCGACCTTCCATGTCACCAGCCACATCAAGCTCGATGCGCTGATCAAGGCCTCGAAGGCCGCGGGCGTGTCGGTGACGGTCGCCATCGCCAAGGCCTGCGCCGAGGCGATGAAGAAGTATCCGAAGATGAACTGGTGCTATCAGCCGGTCGACAAGCTGGTCGAACGTTCCAGCGTCGACATCGGCATGGCCGTGTCCGCCGACGGTGGCGGTCTGGTGGTGCCGATCCTGCGCGGCTGCGAGTCGCGCGGCCTCAAGGAATTGAACGACGACTGGAAGGAACTGGTCGAGCGCGCGCGCAAGCGCCGTTTGAAGCCCGAGGAATACCAGGGCTCGACCTTCCAAGTGTCGAACATGGGCATGTTCGGCGTGAGTCACTTCGACGCCATCGCCACGCCCGGCATCGCGGCCATTCTCGCGATCTCCGCCAACAGCGAGCAGGGCAGCCCGTTCACCATCACCGCCGATCACCGCGTCGTGAACGGCGCCGAGGTCGCGATGTATCTCGGCGATCTCAAGCAGCTCATCGAACAGCCGGGCGCCTGGATGGAAGGCGGCGCAACGACCGGCTCCGCGGAAGCGAGCGGCCCCGCGATCCCGGCCGGCAACTGGGACTACGACGTCGTCGTCATCGGCGGCGGTCCGGGCGGCGAAGACTGCGCGCGCGATCTGGTCGGTCATGGTTTGAAGGTCGCGCTGATCAACGATTCGCCGTTCCCCGGCGGCGAGTGCCTGTGGCGCGGCTGCATTCCGTCCAAGGCCTGGCGCGCCGCGGCCGATCGCATCCGCGACCGCGCGCACGACGAGCACCTCGGCGTCACCGGCACGAACAAGGCCAAGCTCGAGTGGACCAAGCTCGAAGCGCATCGCCGCACTGTGCTGGAGACGCGCGGTGATATGGCGCTGAAGACCGACAAGGGCGTGAAGATCGACTACATCCAGGGCTTCGGCAGTTTCGTCGACGATCATCATGTGTTGATCGACGTGTCCGGCAACCAGAAGGACCCGCACACGCGTGCTCAAATCGGCAAGAAGCCGGACGGGAAGACCGTCAGTTTCGGCTGCGCGGTGATCGCCACCGGCGCACCGCCGTTCGTGCCGCCGATTGAAGGTGCATTGGATGGCCTGAAAAGCGGTAGTGTGCTGACCTCCGATACTGTGTGGGCCTTGAAGCAGCCGCCGAAGAAACTCATCGTCGTCGGCGGCGGCGCGATCGGCGTGGAGATGGCGCAGATCTTCCAGGACTTCGGTGCCGAAGTGACGCTGCTGGAGGCGCAGGAACGCATCCTGGCCGAGGTCGAGCCGGAGATCGCCAAGAACCTCGCCGCGATCCTGAACGACGATCCCAATCTCACCGTACACACGTCCGTGAAGCTTGCCAAAATCAGCGGCAAGCCCGGCGCGGTCAGCGCGGACTACACCGACGCCGAAGGCAAGTCGCATACGTTGAAGGCCGACTACGTGATCATGGCCACAGGAAAACGGCCGGTGTTGGACGGTCTTGGTCTGGAGAAGGCCAACGTCGCCAGCGAGCGCTCCATCGTCAAGGCCGACGCGCGCTGCCGTACCAACGTGCCGCATATCTTCGCCATCGGCGACGTCATCGGCGGATTGATGCTCGCGCACACCGCCGCGCAGCAAGGCCGCGTCGCCGCCGCCGCCATTCTCGGCGAAGATCTCAAGTACGATCAGGACAAGGACTGCGGCGTGATCTTCACCCGTCCCGAGGCCGCCTTCGTCGGTCTGTCGGTGGAACAGGCCAAGGCCAAGGGCATCGACGCCGTCGAAGCCAAGGTGCCGATGAACATCGACGCCAAGGCGATGATCAACCACGAAACGCACGGCATGATCAAACTGGTCGCCGACAAGGCCACCCAGCGCATCGTCGGCGTGCACTTCCTGGCCGATCACGCCGACACGCTCATCGGCGAAGCGGTGATGATGGTCAGCGCGGACATGACGCTGACGCAGGTCGGCAATGCGATCCATCCGCATCCGACGCAGACGGAATTGTTCGGAGAGTTGGCGCGGAGGTTGGCGTCGCGGTTGCGTAGGAGTGCGAAGGTCAAAGGGCATTAATCTGCTCTTTGCATGAAGCCTGTGGCGCTGCTTAGCCTTTCTTTCGCCCTGGCTGGGCGAGGTACTTTTCTTTGTCTTGCCAAAGAAAAGTACCCAAAAGAAAGGCGCCCCGAAGCCGCCGCCCCTCTTCGAGGGGTTCCCTGCGCTTCTCGGAGCAATCGGCGCGCGCCTAACTCGCAGTTCGCTCGGGCCAGCGTCTGCGCCGC
>DATCTE010000299.1:0-6018 GCA_036568085.1 Thiobacillus sp. | reverse complement strand
CCTCGAGCATGTCCATTTCCTTCAGCAGCGCATCCGGCGCCAGCACCACGCCGTTGCCAATGTAGCAGGTGACATTGTCGCGCAGGATTCCGGACGGAATCAGGTGCAGCACCGTTTTCTTGCCCGCCACCACCAGCGTGTGGCCGGCGTTGTGGCCGCCCTGGAAACGCACCACGCCCTGTGCGCGGTCGGTCAGCCAGTCGACGATCTTGCCCTTGCCTTCATCGCCCCACTGGGTGCCGATGACGACGACGTTTTTTGCTGCCATGGTGCAATCTCCCAATTATTGTGTGTCCGAGCCGGCAATGACCAGCTCGCGCAAATCCAGACTGAAACCGGTGGCCGGGCGCGCCCGGCCGAATACCCGCCCTACTTCATCGTAGCGCCCGCCCTGCGCGATCGCATGGCTGCGCCCGCCGGTGTAGGCGGCGAACACGACCCCGCTGTGATAGCCATAGCCGCGCAGTTCGGCCAGATCGTAGGCCGCCTCGACGCCGACGAGGCCGCGGTCGAGCACCTCCAGGGTATCCAGTGCGGCCGCGATTGCCGCCAGTTGCGGCAATCGCGCACGCGCCTCGGCCAGCACGCTGCGGTCGCCGTACAGTTGCGGCAACGCGGCAAAGGCGTCGCGTAGCGTAACGGGCAGCCCTACGGTCAACACCGCCACGGCGCTGCTGTCCTTGGCCTGCAGCGCGCCGAACAGCTGATGCTCGACCTCGCCGGAGAGGCCCGCTTCCTGCGCCAGCGCACGGTAGACGCCGACGTGGCCGATGTCGAGCTGCAGCGTCTTCACGCCGCATGCGGACAAGCCCTGCAGCATCAGCGTGAGGATCTCGAGGTCCGCCTCGGCACCGGCCTCGCCATACAGTTCCGCGCCGACCTGGATCGGCTCGCGCGAGCGGTGGAAGCCGTCGGACTGGGTGTGCAGCACGCTGCCCGCATAGCACAGGCGGTTCACGGCGTTGGCGGCCAGCAGGTGGGCATCGATGCGCGCCACCTGGGGTGTGATGTCGGCGCGCACGCCCATCAGACGCCCGGTCAGCTGATCGACCAGCTTGAAGGTCTTGAGGTCGAGATCGGCGCCGACGCCAGTCAGCAGCGAGTCGACGTATTCCATCAGCGGCGGGACCACCAGCTGGTAGCCGCGGCTGCGGAACAGATCGAGCAGCGCGCGGCGCATGTCCTCCATGCGCCAGGCCTGCGGCGGCAATACATCCTCGACGTTTTCGGGCAATAGCCAGGCAGTCATTTCAATTCAGCAGCATCAACACAAAAAGGCCACCCAGCATCGAGGTGGCTCCGATAAAACGCAATTGGCCGTCCTTGAGTTCCAGCATCCTGCCAAACCCCTCGCGCCACACGGCGGGCGCGACGAACGGCAGGATACCCTCGATCACCAGCACCAAACCGATTGCAGCCAGCCAGTCCGATCCCGTCATTTACCGCCAGCGGCACGCGGGTTCTTCATGTACTTGAAGAAGTCGGCGCTGGGATCAAGCACCATCACGTCGCTCTTGTTCTTGAAGCTCTCGCGGTAGGCCTGCATGCTGCGGTAGAAGGCATAGAATTCCGGGTTCTTGTCGTAGGCAGCGGCGTAGATCGCCGAAGCCTTGGCATCGCCCTCGCCCTTGACGCGCTGGGCGTCGCGATAAGCGTTGGCAACGATCACCTGCTTCTGCCTGTCGGCGTCCGCCTTGATCTTTTCCGCTTCCGCCGCGCCGGTAGAGCGCAGTTCGTTGGCCACCTGCTTGCGCTCGGCTTCCATGCGGCGATAGACGTTTTCCGACACGCTTTCCGGCAGATCGACCCGCTTGATGCGCACGTCGACCACCTGCACGCCGATCGAGCGGGCATCCTGGTCGGCCTTGGTGCGAATCAGGTTCATCACCTGGTCACGCTGGCCGGAAACAACGTCGTGAATCGTGCGCTTGCCGAATTCGGCACGCAGGCCGTCGTTCACCGTCTGGTTCAGACGGATCTGCGCGCGCGTTTCATCGCCGCCGACCGAGACGTAAAACTGCCGGGCATCGATGACGCGCCATTTGATGTACGAATCGACCAGCACGTTCTTCTTTTCCGAGGTGATGAAGCGCTCGGGCTCCCCCGCATCCAGCGTGAGGATGCGCGTATCGAAATAGCGAACGTTCTGCACCAGAGGCAGCTTGAAATACAGTCCCGGTTTTTTCTTCACCGACACGACTTCACCCAGCTGGAACACCAGGGCGTTCTGGCGCTGATCGACGGTAAACATGCTGCCGCTCAAGATCACCAGCAACACAACCAGGCCGATCAGCATGGGGCCGAAAATCTTGTTGTTCATGGCCGATCCTCCCGGTCACGGCTGCGCAAGGCGTCGCGCGAGCGCAGATCCACGGGTGGGGGGGGCGTCGCCGGCGTCGCTGCAACAGGCGGCTGCAGCAGCACGTCCGGCGTGCTGCTGTTGGGCTGGCCCGCCATCTGCTGCAATTTGTCGAGCGGCAGATACAAGAGGTTGTTGCCGCCCTTCTGGTCCACCAGTACTTTGCTGGTGTTGTTCATCACGGTCTGCATGGTGTCGAGATACATACGCTGGCGCGTAACCTGCGGTGCCTTCTGGTATTCGGCATTGATCTGCGCAAAGCGGCTGGCGTCACCTTCGGCGTTGGCAATCACCGCCTGCTTGTAGCCGTCGGCCTCCTCCTTGAGGCGCGATGCCACGCCGCTGGCACGCGGCACCACATCGTTGGAATAGGCCTCCGCCTCGTTCTTCAGGCGCTCGCGATCCTGGCTCGCCTTCACCGCGTCGTCGAACGCGGCCTGTACCTGCTCGGGCGGCTGGATGTTCTGCAGGGTGACCTGGCTGATGCTGATGCCGGTCTTGTAGCGATCGAGAATCTGCTGCATCAGCACCTTCGCCTGCGAGGCGATGTCGGCACGACCTTCGTACAGCACAAAGTCCATCTTGTTCTTGCCCACGATTTCGCGCATCGCGGTTTCAGCCACCTGCGGCACCGTGTCTTCAGGCGCACGGTTGACGAACAGGTATTCCTCGGGATCTTTCAGGATGTACTGCACCGCGAATTGCACATCGATGATGTTCTCGTCGTCCGTCAGCATCAGTGACTCTCTCAGCACCTTGCTCTTGACGTTGTTGCGGTAGCCGATTTCCACGGTCCGCACCTGGTCGACGTTGACGATTTCGCGCGACTCGATCGGCCACGGCAGGTGCCAGCGCGGCCCCGGCTCGGTGGTCTCGATGTATTTGCCGAAGCGCAGCACCACGCCGCGCTGGCCGGTGTCCACGATATAAAACCCGCTCGCCACCCAGACCAGCGCCAGCGCGCCGATCAGCAGGGCAAGCAGGTTGCCACCGCCCGCCATGCCGCCGCTGGGAAAACCTTCTCCTCCATCGCCGCCACCGGCATTCTTGCCGCCGAACAGGCCGTTGAGGCGCTGGTTAAGGCGCCGCCAAAGCTCGTCCAGGTCGGGCGGCCCGCTATTCTTGCGGTTATCTTTATTGCCCCATTGCGGGTCGTTCCAGGCCATATCGTTTGCTTATGCAGAGAGAACAGTGGGTTGGGGGGTGTTTTCGTCCGGTGCGCCGGCTTCGCCCTGCACGCGCCCGGCAAGCAGGATTTCTGACAGGGCATCGCGTAAGAGTTCAAGCCCCGCGCCAGTTTGCGCGGATACATACACGCTTTGAAGTTTACCATATTCGTCACGCCCCACTCCCGGCGCAACGCCCGTCAGGTCGAGCTTGTTGTAGACGCGAAGCTGCGGCACGGCATCCGCGCCGATTTCTCCCAGCACCTTGTCGACCGCCTCGATCTGGCGCTCGCGTCCGGGGCTGGCGGAATCGATCACATGCAGCAGCAGATCGGCTTCCGCCGTGGCTTCCAGCGTGGCACGGAAAGCAGCCACCAGGTCGTGCGGCAGGCGAGTGATGAAACCGACGGTGTCCGACAGTACCACTTCCCCCACCTGAGGCAGGTAGATCTTGCGCGTGGTGGTGTCCAGCGTGGCGAACAACTGGTCGGCGGCGTAGGCGCCGGCCCGCGTCAGCGCATTGAACAGCGTGGACTTTCCGGCGTTGGTGTAGCCGACGAGCGCCACCGACAGCACATGCTGGCGCGTGCGCGAACGCCGCTGGGTGCGGCGCTGCTTGCCCAGTTTCGCCAGCCGGTCGCGCAACGCCTTGACCCGCACCCCGATCAGGCGGCGGTCGGTTTCCAGTTGCTTTTCGCCCGGGCCGCGCATGCCCACCCCGCCGCGCTGGCGCTCGAGGTGGGTCCAGCCGCGCACCAGGCGGGTCGACAGATGCTGCAGCTGCGCCAGTTCGACCTGCAGCTTGCCCTCGGCACTGTGCGCCCGGCGGGCAAAGATATCCAGAATCAGGGTGGTGCGGTCGATCACCCGGCAGTGCAGGCGGCGTTCCAGATTGCGCTCCTGCGCGGGCGACAGTTCGTGATTGAAGATGACGACATCGGCTTCGGCGGCCGCGACCAGCGCGGCGATCTCGTCGGCCTTGCCGCTTCCCACGAACAGGGCTGCGTCGGGGCGGCTGCGCTTGCCCTGCACCTCGCCGAGAATCTCGAGCCCCGCGCCGGTCGCCAGCAGACGCAGTTCGGCCACGCTTTCGGCAAAGTCGGGCGTGCCGAAATCGATCGCCACCAGAATGACGCGCTCGCCGCCCTCGTGCCGGTCAAACAACCGTCATTCTCCAAACGTCGGGCAAATGCAGCGCATTCACGGCGTATCCCCGCCCGCAACGGCATTCAAAAAAGCCTGCATGGAGGGGTGGCTCGCTATGCATGGTGAGCCTCTGTTCTTGTTCGATTCGGGCTCTCATTCTAGTTCATGATCCGGCCAGTTGCGGCCTTCCAAAATGCCATCCCTGCCCGTAATCCACGCCCATGTCGGCCAGCATGCGTGCGGTTTCCGCGTCCTCGACATGCTCGGCCACGGTCAGCACGCCTTCCTTGCGGGCAAAGCTCGCCAGGCTCTCGACGATGCCCGCCACCTTGCGGTCCTGGCGCATGTTCGACACCAGCCAGCCTTCGATCTTGAGGAAACTGACCGGCAGGTGCGCCAGATAGAGATAGGACGAATAGCCGCTGCCGAAATCGTCCAGCGCCAGGCGGAAGCCGAAGTCGATGAAGGGCTGCAGATCGGCACGCAGCTTGGTCAGGCTGACGATGCGCTGGCGTTCGGTCAGTTCCAGCACGATGGGCTTGACCGGCCCCAGCATCACGCTGCAGGTCTGGCAATAGCCCATGGCATTCTCGAGCATTTCCTCGACCAGGTCGCGCCGCGCCAGGAACTGCGGCGAGACGTTCACGAAATGGGCAAAATCGGTCGCTCCCCCTTGATCCATGCGCACCACGCAGCGCTGCATCACGTCACGGATCACTTGGCGGTCGATTTCGGCCATCAGGCCCAGGCCTTCAGCCATGTCGACGAAGTCCCTGGCCTCGACAATCTCACCGGTGGCCGTCTGGATGCGTGCCAGCGCCTCGTCGGCGACGGCCTGCCCGCTCTGCAGATCGACGATGACCTGCGAGGCCTGGCGGATCCTGTTTTCCGCCAGGGCCTGCCGCAGCAGCGCGCTGTTCCACTGGACATGCGTGGGCACCGCCACCCGGACCTGGTCGCGCCCCTCTGCCTTGGCCCGATACAAGGCCGTGTCGATATCCTCCAGCATGGGCAGGATCTCGCTGTCGTTCGTGCCGAAGGCTGCCACGCCTGCCGAGAAACTCAGTGAAATGGCGCCCACGCTGGTCTGGACGGGCGTCGCACGGGCCTGGCCGGCCAGCCGCTCCATAATGCCGGCCGCCTCTTCCACGGTGCTTCCATGCAGCACGAACAGGAACTCCTCCCCCCCCCAGCGCGCCACCCAGTCGCCTTCGCGCAGCCCGGATTCGAAACGGCGTGCCACGGCCTTGAGCACCTCGTCGCCCACGGCGTGGCCGTAACGGTCATTCACCGTCTTGAAGTGGTCGAGGTCGACCAGCGCCAGCGCAAAGCCACGACCGTCCCGCG
>DATCTE010000298.1:0-2241 GCA_036568085.1 Thiobacillus sp. | reverse complement strand
CGGCGACCCTGAGGCCGCCAGCAGGGCGGACAGGAAGGTCGGGTCTTCGAACAGCATTTTCATGCCATTCTCGAGCGCCCGGTCCAGTGCGAGTTTGGCGTTATTGCCGGTCGCGAGCTGCGTGTTCGCTTCCTTGCCCTGCGCAATGATCTGCTTCGCGTACAGCAGCGCACCATTCTTCGATTTCACGGTGACCGACAGGTTCAGATCGGCCACGGCGTCGCCGGCGAAAAAGCCCATTTTGTGATCGTTGTAGAAGCGGGTGATGTCGGCGGCGACCTTGACGAGCGCCGCATCCGAACCGAGCTGGAAACCGCGCGCCTGCAACTCCTTCTCGATGGCCTTGCGCACGGTCACGGCCACGTCCTCGGCGGCGGTGATGGGTGCCATCTCCATGCCGAAGCCGTTCTTCTTGCTGCTGACCTTGCTCTTGTCCAGGCGCTGGTCGGCGACCTGCACGTTCACGGACACGTTCTCGGCGCCTGCGACTTTGGCGACGCCTGCCTGCTGGGTGTAATTGAGTTCGATCTGTTCGGTGGTGAGCGCGCAACCGGACAGGCTGGCCACGGCCACGCAGCCTGCGAAGGCGAGTGCTTTTGCTTGCATTTTTTATTCCCCCTGATGTATGAACGGCGCTGAAACCGCTTTTCAGCGGCGGCCATTATGCTTGGCGGGTTCGTCGATTCACAAGGGATTTGGCCCATTCGGTACCGCTGCCGCGCCTGTTCAGAATGGCCAGAGCTTGCAGATCACACTTGCGGTCTTGAGCGGGCCCAGATTGTTGTTCAGGATGGCCAGCCCGGCCCCGACGCAGTAGATGACGGCAAATGCGCCAGGAACGATGGGCAGGCCCATGAGAACGAGGGGCAGCGCCTTGGGAACCGCTGGGGACGGGTCGCCTTTCAGCTGGGCAGCGCGGTAAAGATGTTTAAGGTACTGTGCCGCGGCAGAACAGACGGTCGCAACCAGTGCGGTAATGGCTATCCATGCCAGCACGCCGCCCAGCATGTGGTAAGTCAGGGTATAGCTGCAGACGGGGGGATCGGGCAAGGCATTGAAGATGCCGACGATGACCGCGAGGCAGAAAGCGACGAGGCCGGCGAGGAAATGGATGGTGGTGCGGTAGGGATCGTAGTTCGCCTGGTTTGCCCCCAGGACGGCCTTCTTCACCGCCTCCAGCGTGGATTCCCGGACGGCTTTTTGTACGATTTCCGCGATCGCGCCGCTGACCTGCGCGTCCCTGAG
Source organism: Thiobacillus sp. (assembly GCA_036568085.1). GTDB lineage: Bacteria > Pseudomonadota > Gammaproteobacteria > Burkholderiales > Thiobacillaceae > Thiobacillus. Next base: position 996 of record DATCTE010000298.1, on the reverse strand, counting down.
TGCTGCCGTCACCGCGTCGTGGAGCTTGTTTGCCATGGCGTTCCCCTGTGTGCGCTTACTCGGTATAGCCAAAAATCGTGGGGAGGGTGGGGATTGCCGCTGCGTCGCTGGATAATGCGGTTGTCGACCAGGCGGGAGGAAATTTTCGCAGCGAGGGAATAAAGCGGGCGGTGCCGGTGTTTACGTCCATGCAGGCTAGCTGCAATCCCTCAACTCTCGAAAAGGACCTCCCATGAAAACCCTATTGACCTCCGCCTTGGCAAGCCTTGCCCTGCTCGTCGCGTGTGCGACCCCCAACGCCGCCCCCGTGAACATGCAGTCGGGCGTGCTGACCAATCCCGACGGCATGACGCTGTATGTGTTCGACAAGGACGCGGCTGGCGCCGGCAAGAGCGCCTGCAACGGCGATTGCGCGATGAACTGGCCGCCGCTGATGGCCGCCGCGGGCGACAAGGCAAGCGGCGACTACAGCATCATCACCCGCGACGACGGCAGCCGGCAGTGGGCCTACAAGGGCAAGCCGCTGTATCGGTGGGCCAAGGACCAGAAGCCGGGCGACACCACCGGTGACGGCGTCAAGAACGTGTGGCATACGGCCAAGCCCTGAGTGCGTGCCCGGCCGGACCTGATCGAGCATCTGCCCCGTCTGCGCCGCTATGCCCGGGCGCTGACGGGCGATGTCGCGCGCGCCGACGACCTGGTGCAGGACACGCTCGAGCGCGCGCTGGCCAAGCTCGACCTGTGGCAGCCGGGCAGCGATCTGCGCGCCTGGCTGTTCACGCTGATGCACAATCTTTTCGTCAATCAGTTGCGGACCCGTCGCCCGCAGGACACGGCGCTCGACGAGGCGCTGGAGATCCCGGTGAGCGGCGGGCAGATGGAGGCGCTGGCGGCGCGCGACATACACGCGGCGCTGGCGCGGCTGCCCGAGGAACAGCGGGAAGTGATCCTGCTGGTGGGGCTGGAACAGTTTGCGTATGCCGAGGCCGCCCAGGT
>DATCTE010000297.1:0-2981 GCA_036568085.1 Thiobacillus sp. | reverse complement strand
ATCCCAGGATGCCGCTCCAGGTGGGCGGCCATGTCGCTGTAATCCTTGATGCCGTGCAGATAGACCCAGGGCAGGTGGTACGCGCCCTTGAGCCCCTCGCGGTAATACGGCTGGTGCATGTGCCAGCACAGCACCACGTTGAGCGATTTAGCCGTCATAGTCGTTGTGCAGCCTCGAATACAGGTTCTGGCCGAGCATGGCCGGGGTCACCAGCACGATGCCTTCGGGGGTGACATGAAAGCGCTTGGCATCCTCGACCGGGTCTTCGCCGATGACCGTGCCATCCGGAATGACGCAGCCCTTGTCGATGATGGTCCGCGAGATGCGGCAATGGCTGCCGATGCTGACCTTGGGCAGGATCACGCTGTCCTTGATCAGGCTGTGGCTTTCTGCCGTGGTGGCGAAGAACAGCACCGAACGCTTGACCCGCGCGCCCGACAGGATGCAGCCGCCGGCGATCAGCGAATCGATCGCCTCGCCGCGCCGCCCTTCGTCGTCGAAAATGAACTTGGCCGGGGGATATTGCGGCTGGTAGGTCCAGATCGGCCAGTCGCGGTTGTACAGGTTGAGCTCGGGTTCCACCGAGCACAGCTCCATGTTGGTCTGCCAGTAGGAAAACAGCGTCCCCACATCGCGCCAATAGGCAGGCCTGCCTTCGCTGTTGCGGAACGGGAAGGCCATTGCGCGCGCCTCGGCGATGTTGGCGGGAATGATGTCCTTGCCGAAGTCGTGCGAGGAGTGCGACTTGCCCGCATCCTCGATCAGCGTCTTGTAGAGGAAATCCTTGGAGAAAATGTAAATTCCCATCGACACCAGCGCAGTCCCGGGTTTGCCGGGAATGCAATCGGGGTTCTCCGGCTTTTCGGTGAAGCGTGTGATGCGCATGTCCTCGTCCACCGACATCACGCCGAATGCGCTCGCCTCGGCCGCCGGCACCTCGATGCTCCCGACGGTGAAATCGGCGCCGGTCTGCACGTGGTACAGCAGCATCTCCGAATAGTCCATGGTGTAGACGTGATCGCCGCCGAGCACCAGCACGTACTCCGGGTGGTGGCGCTGCATGATGTCGATATTCTGGAACAGCGCGTCGGCCGTGCCCTGGTACCACTCCTTCTTGTCCGTACGCTGCTGGGCCGGCAGGATTTCCACGAACTCGCCGATCTCGGCGCGCATGAAGCCCCAGGCACGTTGCAGGTGGCGGATCAGGGAATGGGATTTGTATTGGGTCAGCACGCCGACGCGGCGAATGCCGGAATTGACGCAATTGGACAACGGGAAGTCGATGATGCGGTACTTGCCGCCGATGGGAACCGCCGGCTTGGCGCGCCAGGCCGTCAGGTCCTTCAGCCGCGAACCCTCACCCCCCGCCAGCACCAGCGCCAGCGTCTTGCGCGTGAGGTCGGTCACCATCTTCGGTTCGGTGTAATAGCGATAGAGCCGTTCCTGTTCTTCCTTCGAAATCGTCATGTCCCACTCCTGATTGCTGCTGTATTGGAATTAACGTGTTGCGGTGATACGTGGTGTGGCTGGGCCAACGCGCTCGCAATCGCGCCCTGCACGCCCAGCCGGCTGCAGGTGATCAGAAAGATCGGGGTGCGCTCGACCACGCCGCGCATCCGGCCCTTGTCGGTGGCGGCGGCCATGAAGCGCGGCGACTGCATCCGCGTCAGCATATGCCCCGCCACGCCACCCGCGATATACAGGCCGCCGCGCGGCTGGTACAGCAGCGCGACATTGCCCACCCACGCGCCATACAGATCGATGAAGAGATCGAGGGCGGCCCCGGCGGCCGCATCGCCCGACCCGGCACGCGCAACCAGGGCGGCACCATCCAGCGCTGCATCCGGCAGCGGGCGGGCGTGCTCGACGCAGCAGAAACGATACAGGTCATTCATCGCCAAGCCCGACACTACGCGCTCCCACGACACATGGCCGTATTCTGCACGCAGTTTTTCCAGCAGGCGCGCCTGCATGGCGTTGGCCGGCGCGAAGTCGATATGCCCGCCCTCGGTGGAAAAACTCCGGTAGTCCCCATCGGGGTCTGGCAGCATGAACGCGAGCCCCAGCCCCGTCCCCGCGCCGGTGATGGCGCGAACGCCACCCGGCTCGGCTGGCCGGGGGTTGAGCGCGACGACATCTGGGGGAGTCAGGGTCGCCACGCCCGCGGCGGCGGCCTGGAAATCGTTGATGAAACGCACGCTGGCCATGCCGAGCGTGGCCCGCATGTCGGCCGCATCCAGCGTCCAGTCCAGATTGGTGAGCGTGGTGTGTTGCGCATGCAAGGGCCCGGGCAGCGCCAGCAGCAGGCGATCCGGCACGGCTGTCTGCTGCGCGTCGGCGATGAAGCGGCGGATCAGGTCGTCCGCCGTTGCAAAATCAGCACTCGGATAGACATGCTCGAAACGCAGTCGCTGCGCCCCGTCTGGCGTGCCGGCCACCCAGGCCAGCCAGCTTTTGGTTCCCCCGATGTCGCCTGCGATCAACTCCATTTTCAAACTATAGGCCAGTGTGCGGATGACTCATGCGTCGATAGTAATTGATCAGCGCGTTGGTCGAGGCATCATGGCCGCCCACCGGTGCGTCGGCATGCAGTTCGGGAAGGATGCGACTGGCGAGCTGCTTGCCGAGTTCCACGCCCCACTGGTCGTAGGAATTGAGATTCCAGATCACGCCCTCTACGAATATCTTGTGCTCGTACAGCGCGATCAGCATGCCGAGCGCGTGCGGGGTGAGTTTCTGCAGCAGGATCGCGTTGCTGGGGTGATTGCCGTCGAACACCTTGTGCGAGACGAACTGGCCGCCCTGTGCCGCTCCCATTTCACGCTGCGTCTCCTCGCGCGTGCGGCCGCGCATCAGCGCCTCGGTCTGCGCGAGGAAGTTGGCGATCAGGATGTCGTGATGTTCCTGCAATTCGGTGTGCGATTCGATCGACACGATGAAATCGGCCGGGATGATCTTGGTACCCTGGTGCAGCAGCTGGT
>DATCTE010000296.1:0-2600 GCA_036568085.1 Thiobacillus sp. | reverse complement strand
CGCGTTGGACACGTCCATGCCGGTGAGGCTCGCCATCATGGTCTGGTATTCGTACAGCAGTTGCAGCGTGCCCTGGCTGGCCTCGGCCTGATAGGGCGTGTAGGCCGAATAGAACTCGCCGCGCGTGGTGATCTGCCAGATTGCCGCCGGGATGTGGTGCTCGTAGACGCCGGCGCCGATGAAGTTGGACCAGAAGCCGTCCTGCGAGGCGCGTTCCTGCATCAGCCGCGCCACCGCCATCTCGGGCAGGCCGTCGGGCACGTCCTTCAGCTTGCCGGTTTTCAGCGCGGGCGGGATCTCGTCGAACAGGTCTTCGATGCTGGACACGCCTATGGTGCCGAGCATGGCGGAGACGTCTTCAGGGGTGTGGGGAATGAAGGGCATTTTTTGCTAGGGGCTAGGAATTAGGAGTTAGGGGCCAGGGGAGGCGGGGCCGAATCAAGGGACGCTGCGAAGCCGCACATTCCCTAGATCCGAGCCCCTAGATCCCAGATCCTCAGTGCGCTTCCGACTCCACCAGCTTCTGGTACGCGGCGGCATCCAGCAGTTCGGCAACATCGCCGGCGTTGGCGGGTTTCATCTTGAACATCCAGGCGGCATAGGCGTCCTTGTTCACCGACTCGGGGCTGGCTTCAACCTCGCCGTTGGCGGCGATGACTTCGCCGGCGACCGGGGCGTAGACGTCGGACGCGGCTTTCACCGACTCGACCACCGCGCATTCCTCGCCCTTGGCGAGCGTGCGGCCGGCGGCGGGGTTCTCGATGAACACCATGTCGCCCAGCAGGTCCTGCGCATGGTGGGTAATGCCCACGGTCAGCGTGCCGTCGGCTTCGACGCGCACCCATTCGTGGCTGGGGGTGTATTTGAGGTCAGCGGGGATGCTCATGGTTTCTCCAGGATCTAGGAATTAGGATCTAGGGGTCAGGGTGGGGCGGAGATGAACAGAAAGCGCGGCAAAGCCGCACGTTCCCTAAATCCTAGCCCCTAAACCCTAGCCCCTTCAAAATTAAATCAATACTTTGCCGTTGCGCACGAACGGATATTTCACCACTTTGGCTTTCAGCTTCTTGTCGCGGATATCGACCTCGACTTCCTCGCCCGGGGCGATGCCGAGCGGGATGCGTGCGAGCGCGATGGATTGCTGCATCGTAGGCGAAAACGTGCCGGAGGTGATTTCACCGTCGCCGTTCTTGGTGTGAACCTTCTGATGGCTGCGCAGCACGCCTTTGTCGATCAGCACAAGGCCGGCAAGCTGCTTCGTCACTTCGCTGGCTTCGAGCGCCTTGCGGCCAACGAAGTCGCGCTCGGTCTTCAGGTCCACCGTCCATGCGAGACCGGATTCCAGCGGCGAGGTGGTTTCGTCCATGTCCTGGCCGTAGAGGTTCATCCCGGCTTCCAGCCGCAGGGTGTCGCGCGCGCCCAGCCCGATCGGCTTGCCGCCAGCTTCCATCAGTGCCTTCCAGAAGAAGGGCGCGGACTTCGCCAGCACCATCACCTCGAAGCCGTCTTCACCTGTATAGCCGGTACGGGCAATGAACATCTCGCCCATGGCGGCGGCGTTGAAGGGCTTGAGGCTGGCGGTGATGCTGTCGACACCGGGCAGCGCCTCGTTCAATACGCGGGTCGCGTCCGGGCCCTGGATCGCGATCATCGCGAGGTCGCGGCGCGGGGTGAGCGTCAGCCCCATGCCCCAGTCGGCGTTCATTTTTTCCATCCAGGCGACATCCTTCTCCGCGGTGCCGGCGTTGACCACCAGGCGGAACCAGGATTCGTCCATGAAGTAGATGATGAGGTCGTCGATCACGCCGCCGGCCTCGTTCAGCATGCAGGAATACAGCGCCTTGCCGGAGATCTGCAGCTTGTCGACGTTGTTCGCCACCAGCCGGCGCAGGAAGGCGCGGACGTTGGCGCCCTTGATGTCGAGCGGCAGCATGTGCGAGACGTCGAACAGGCCGCAGCCGCTGCGCACGGTATGGTGTTCCTCGATCTGCGAGCCGTAGTTGACCGGCATGTCCCAGCCGCCGAAGTCGACCATCTTGGCGCCGAGTTCACGGTGGGTGGCGTTGAGCGGAGTCTGTTTGAGCATGAGTGCACCAAAAATAAAAAAGGGTGAAGCGCGGATTCGCTTCACCCCTCTGTCCTTGGTACCTGAGAGATTACGGCGCGTGGTTCGCGCCGCTGCCCCTTCGGTGGCGATCATGCGATCGCGCTCTCCAGAGTGTTTTCCAGGATAGTGCCTGGGTGTTGCGGTCCTTTTGCCTGAGCGATTCCGGGTGAATTGCGCCTTCGGCGGCATGCGGTGCATGCGCTCTCCCGCAACGGGAACGCGCACTATACCGAAGAAGCGTCAGACCGGCCAGTCTGCCTGCCGACTCAATAGGTCAGTTGCAGATCGAAGCCCATCGGCGTCAGGTCGTGGACGTTCAGCGGCAGGCTCAGGGGCTGTTCGCTGCGTGCCGGGATGCCGGCGGCGATGCGCTGGGCGTCGCCGAGGTACTCGCTGGGGGCGAAGCTGCGGCGCGCGAGCGGACGGTTGTGCTGGTCGGTCAGGGTCAGCACGAGTACCGGCCAGGCCTGGACATGATTGGCGCGGTTGCCCA
>DATCTE010000295.1:0-7664 GCA_036568085.1 Thiobacillus sp. | reverse complement strand
GACAGCAGCGCGCCCTGCCCCAGATAATTCAGCACCAGTGCGGGAAACACCAGGCCATACCAGGCCAGCCGGATCGGCGCGCGGCCGAAATGGCCCATGTCGGCATACAGCGCCTCGGCGCCGGTAAAGGCCAGCAGCACGGCCCCCAGCACCGCGAACGACGCAAAGCCGTGCTGAGTGACAAACCACCATGCATGTTCCGGGTGCAACGCGCCCAGCACTTGCGGATGCTGGGCGATCTGATACACGCCGCCCGCTGCCAGCGCGGCGAACCAAAGCATCGCGATCGGACCGAACCATGCGCCCACGCTGGCCGTGCCATGCTGCTGCATGAAAAATAGTCCGGCGAGCACGCCTATCGCAAGCGGCATCACATAGGGTTCGAATACGTGGGTGCCGACCGACAGGCCCTCGACTGCCGACAGCACCGAAATCGCAGGGGTCAGCACGGCATCGCCGTAGAACAGCGCAGCGCCCGCCATGCCGGCCAGCGCCACCGTGCGCAGCGCGCGCGGCTGTTGCGCCACGGCATGCCGCGCCAGCGCGAGCAGCGCCATGATGCCGCCTTCGCCGTGGTTGTCGGCACGCAGCACCAGCAACACGTATTTCAGGGACACCACCAGCATCAATGCCCAGAAAATCGCCGACGCGGCGCCCAGCACGGTTTCAGGTCCGGCTGGAATGCCGTGGGCCGGGCTCAGGGTTTCCTTCAGGGCATAGAGCGGACTGGTTCCGATATCACCGTAGACGACACCGAGCGCAGCAAGCGTCAGCGCTGCGCGGCTGTGAGCGTTTGCTTCCATGAAGCGGTTGATGCCGGGAAGGGGCGAAGGCGGCAGATTATTCGTGGTGCACGACAAACGCAACTTCAGTGGTGAAATTGCCGATGCCTCGATGGTTGGTCAACGTCCAGCCTGCGTCCTTCAAATGGTGCGTGAGTTCGCGCGTCATCGCCGGATTGCCGCAGATCATCACGCGGTCGTGTTCCGGGTCCGGCGCGGGCAGGCCGAGCCGTTGCGACAACGCGCCCGAGCGGAACAGGTCGCCGCCGCGTTCGGGCGTGGGAAACGGTTCGCGCGTCACCGTCGGCACGTAATGCAGCTGGTCGTTGTCCATGGCCTCGATTTCGGCGCGATAGGCCAGTTCGGCCACCGTGCGCACCGAGTGCACCAGAACCACGCTTTCATAGCGGGCATAGAGTTCGGGGTCGCGGATCAGGCTCATGAATGGCGCCAGCCCGGTGCCGGTGGCAAGCATGTACAGCGTGCGTCCGGGCAGCACATGATTGAGCGTGAGCGAACCGGTAGCCTTGCTGTTGACCCACACGCTGTCACCGGGGCGGATGTGGACCAGCTGGCTGGTCAGCGGGCCGTCCGGCACATGGATGCTGAGAAACTCGAGATGGTCGTGGTCGGCCGTGGACACGATGGAATAGGCGCGCGCCACCAGTTTGCCTTCGCGCTTCAAACCGATGGTGACGAATTCACCATTTTCGAATGAAAAGTCCTGCGGACGGCTGAGGGTGAAACTGAACGTCTTGTCCGACCACGGACGCACCGACTGCACTGTCTGTTCGCTGTAAGGCATGCTCCACTCCGTTGTTTAATGGCGGCCTATCTGGCCAGCGTCCAAGGCTGGACGCAAAGTATAAAGATAATTTGATGCATCTGGAGGTGCGCAGTTCCAGCGATACGACCCACGGATAGCATTCAGCCCTTGATGCAGACCAGCGGTTTCAGCCTGGCCACCTTGCGTGCCAGCCCGGCGCGGTCGGCCGCCTCCACCACGGCGCTGACGTCCTTGTAGGCACCCGGTGCTTCTTCCGCGACGCCACGTAGCGAGGGGCTGCGGATCAGCACGCCCTGGCTGGCGAGTTCGTCCACCAGGGCGCGGCCGTGCCACTGGCGCGTGGCCTGGTGGCGGCTCATGGCCCGCCCGGCACCGTGGCAGGCGGAGCTGAAGGCGCGCGTCATGCCCGTCTCGGTACCGACCAGGATATAGGACGCGGTGCCCATGCTGCCGCCGATCAGCACTGGCTGGCCGATATCGCGCAAATCACCGGGCAGCGCCGGATGGCCAGGGCCGAAGGCGCGCGTCGCGCCCTTGCGGTGCACGAACAGGCGGCGCGTCTGGCCATCAACCGTGTGCGGTTCCAGCTTGCAGGTGTTGTGCGACACGTCGTAGATCAGCGTGAGGTGCGTCCCCGGCAACAGGTCGGCAAACACCTGGCGGGTGAGATGGGTGATGACCTGACGGTTGGCCAGCGCGCAATTGATCGCCGCGCGCATGGCGCCGAGATACGCCTGTCCGAGCGAAGAGTTGATGGGCGCGCAGGCGAGTTCGCGGTCGGGCAGTTCGATGCCGTAACCCGGCGCGGCGATCACCATCTGCTTGAGGAATTCGGTGCCGATCTGGTGCCCCAGTCCACGCGAGCCGCAGTGGATGCTGACCACCACCTCGCCCACGCGCAGGCGAAAGCGGTCGGCCGCTTTCGTATCGAAGATCTCGACGATTTCCTGCAGTTCGAGGTAATGATTGCCGGAACCCAGCGTGCCGATCTCGTCACGCTGGCGGCGCTTGGCGTGCTCTGAAACCTTGTCGGGTTCGGCGCCGGCCATGCAGCCCTGCTCCTCGATGCGATCCAGATCGGCCGCGCTGCCGTAGCCGTGCTCGACCGCCCAGCGCGCGCCGCCGCGCAACATCGCATCCATCTCGTTCGCATTCAGCCGCACCTGGCCGGTGCTGCCCACCCCGGCCGGGATGTGGGCGAACAGGCGGTCGGCCAGCCGCTGCTTGAGCGGTGCAATCTCGTCTGTCCTGAGTCCGGTGTGGAGGGTGCGCACGCCGCAGGAAATGTCGAACCCCACCCCGCCGGCAGACACCACGCCGCCGGCGTCGGCATCGAACGCTGCCACCCCGCCGATCGGAAAGCCGTAGCCCCAGTGCGCGTCAGGCATGGCATAGGCCGCCTGGACGATGCCCGGCAGGGTGGCGACGTTGGTGAGCTGCTCGAAGACCTTGTCGTCCATGTCGCGGATCAACGCCTGATCGGCAAAGATCACCGCCGGCACGCGCATCTTCCCGAACGGCGCGATCTGCCATTCGACCTCCGACACCTGCTTGAACTGGGCAAGATTCATCCTGGAAACCTCAGTTAACCGTCAAGGGGCCTGTGGAATTCAGACGTCCACCACGCACTGGGCAAACCACTGCCCGGATTCGTTCCTCCCGACTTTCAGCTCAGTATAGGTGGCGCCCTTGATCTCGACGGCCGGCTGGTGTCTGTCCGGGTCGACCGGCTCGCCCCAGGCGGTGGCGTGCAGCCGATGGCTGTCCAGGCTGACCTCGAAGCGGCCGAACAGCAGGTGGCGCGCGGCCATCTCCAGGATCAGCGCATTCAGCCAGTCGACCAGCAGCAGTTCGTCGTCCGGCGCCTCGCAGCGGATGTCCACCGCCTCGTTCGCCGCCACCCCGGATGGGTCGGTCACCACGGCGGTCATTGCCAGCGCTGTTTGCTCGAATGCAGCCGCCAGGGTAGGTCCGATGCCGCGCACGCCCATGTCCGCCCGGTGCGGGAAATGTTCCCAGTGCGCATCCCCCTGGCTGCGCAAGGCTGCCACCGCCTGCGCCCGCGCCTGGAAAATCGCTTCCGGGATGCGCGCCGGCTCGACACTGCGCGCCACGGCCCCTGCGTCAATGGCCTGCGCCGCGCGCAGCGCCTGCCGCAGGTAACCCGGTGCGGGAAACGGCTTGCTCTCGTAGCCGGGCCGGCCACGGAAATCGCATTCGCAGGCCTGCAGAAAGGCCTCGAAACGTTCGGGACGGCGGAAAGCGTCGACCCGTTCCAGCAGTTCGACCACCGTTCCGGGGCGCAATTCCAGCGCGCGATGGGCGTTGCCATGGTCGCGCGCCACCGCGACGGCGAGGTCGCGGCAGTCGACCGGCACCCGGATGCGCGTGCTCAGCGCGCGCACCAGTTCGACGCTTTTGCCTTCGTGGCCGTGATGCGCCGGCCACAGTTCGGGCGGGGTGACACCCTTGCCGAGATCGTGCGTCAAGGCAGCAAAACGCACCGGCAGGCTCATGCCCTGTTGCGCCGCCCAGTCGATGACCAGCATGACGTGAACGCCGGTATCGATCTCGGGATGGTGCTCGGGCGGCTGCGGCACGCCAAACAGGCGATCGATTTCGGGAAGCAGCCGCGCCAGCGCACCGCAGTCGCGCAGCACCTGGAACATGCGCGAGGGCTGCGCTTCCATCAGACCACGAGCGATTTCCTGCCACACACGTTCTGGCACGAGTGCATCGATTTCGCCGTTGTCCACCATCTGCCGCATCAGCGCGTTGGTTTCCGGCGCCACGGCAAAATCGTTGAAGCGCGCGGCAAAACGCGCGACTCTTAAAATCCGCACCGGGTCTTCGGCAAAGGCTTCACTCACATGGCGGAAAACCCTCGCCGCCAGATCGCGCTGGCCGCCGTAAGGGTCGACCAGCGCGCCGGACTCGTCCTCGGCCATGGCGTTGATGGTGAGGTCGCGCCGGCGCAGATCCTCTTCCAGCGTAACTTCCGGTGCGGCGTATACGGTGAAGCCCTTGTAGCCGTGCCCGGACTTGCGCTCGGTACGCGCCAGCGCGTATTCCTCGTGGGTTGTCGGGTGCAGGAAAACGGGAAAATCCTTGCCAACCGGCTGGTAGCCCAGCGCCACCATATCGTCGGCCATTGCCCCGACGACGACGTGATCGCGGTCGGCCACCGGCAGGCCCAGCAACCGGTCACGTACTGCGCCGCCAACGATGTAGGTTTTCATGGCGGCGTGGCAGGACTTAGCGGTGGGCGTTTTCCCGGTAATCCTCATACCGCGCACGCGGCGTGTCGGCACGCAGGTATTCGGGGGCGATGGCTTCGAGCGACGCCGGCTGGAAATCGAACACCGACGGCCAGCCGCCACGGCACACGTTGTCCGTGCACAGGGCGTAGTAATTATCGCGCGTCATCAGCTTCTTGCCGGGCTTGAGTTCCAGCGCCCAGGCCTGGAAATACGACATCCATTTGCCCAGGGGGACGATGCTGCGCTTCTTGCCGATGACTTCGCCCACATAGCTCACCAGTTCGTGCAGGGTATACGCACTGGGGCCGCACAAGTCATAGGTCTGGCCGTAGGTGGCGGTATTGTCCAGGCTGTCGGCAAAGGCGCGTGCGACGTCTTCGACATGGACCGGCGCAAAGCGGCTGTCGGCCGCTGCGAGCGGCAGCAGCGGGAATGTTTTCAGCAGACGGGCGAACATTGAGAGAAAGGAATCGCCGCGACCGAAGATCACCGACGGCCGGAAGATCGTGACGTTGAGGCCGTAACCGTGGATGAACTTGGGACCGTTGAGGTACCAGTTCTCGTGCTCGCTGTGGTGCATACCGGCTTCGCGCACCAGCGCTTCGGCAATCCCCTTGGACCGCTGATAGGCCGAGCGCGAGTTCGGGTTGGCGCCCAGTGCGCTCATGTGCAGCAGGCGGTGCACGCCCGCTTCGCCGCAGGCATGAATGACCTTGCGCGGCAGTTCGATGTGGACCTTCTGGAAATCGCCGCGGCGGGCGCTCGGCAGGTCGACACGCCCGACCTTGCCTTCGTGCAGGATGCCGACCAGGTTGATGACGGCATCCATGCCGCGGAAATGCTGGATGAGCTCCTGCTGGTCGTGTACGTCGGCCTCGATCACTTCCACCGTGGGCAGCAGGATCAATTCCTTGGCCATTTCGCGACGGTGGGAGAGCACGCGGACCTGGAGGCCGCGCGCGGCGAGCTGGCTGACGAGCTGGGTGCCGACGAAGCCGGACCCGCCGAGGATGCAGATGCGTTGAATCTTCATATTGAGGTTCGTTTGTGTATATAAGGCGATGCTGATTTTAGCCCGGAAGTTTCATAAATTCGCGCGATGGTCGCGCAGGATTTTGATTGAGAGGGAAGTTTTGAGAGGGAGTGTCGTAGTTATTCATACGACCGACTGAACAAAATCTTTCATATCAAGCAAAAGACAAGCGAGTGCGCGCAAATTTATGAAACTTCCGGGCTAGTCGTCCGGCCGTCCGACTTCCAGCGACGTGTCCGAATCGGATGGAGGTGGGGCGGGCGTCTTGCGCGGGGGGATCATGCCCAGCCGGTCTTTCAGCAGCACCGAGGACTGGCCGAAACGCGACGCGTAATACATGGCATTGCTCATCACTTTCTTCACGTAATCGCGCGTTTCGCCAAACGGAATCGACTCGATGTAGATCGCGGCTTCCATCGGCCGGGTATCGCGCCAGCGTTGCGCGCGCCCGGGACCGGCATTGTAGGCAGCGGTGGCCAGCACCGGCGAACCGTCCAGCGTGGACTGCACGTGCTTCAGGTAATACGCGCCAAACTCGATGTTCCGGGCGGGATCGCGCATCTCGTCCACCTGGAATCGCCTGATGCCGAGACGCTGTGCGATCCAGCGCGCGGTGGCCGGCATGATCTGCATCAGGCCGGCGGCGCCGACGCTGGAGCGTGCGACGTTGACGAAGCGGCTTTCCTGCCGCATCAGACCGTACACCCAGGCTTCGTCGATGTCGTTTTCGCGCGCGGCCTGCCGCGCCTGCTCGCGGTAAGGTGCCAGAAAGCGCAGTTCGAAGTCGTGCAGTTCGCGGGTGCGTTCGGCCGTGTTGATGGCGCTGTCATACCATTCCATGCGCCGGGCGAGCTCGGCCGCCGCCAGCAACCGCTCGTCGGAAAAATCCCGGACCGTCCAGTTCCACTCCTGGGTGGCGTCGCCGCGCAGGCCGAGTTCATACAAGGCCACAGCGCGGGCAATGCCGGGCTGGCGGGCGACGGCTTCCACGTCATTGCCGCCCACCTTGATGTTGATGGCGGGAGCCTGCACAACCGGACCGAGTTCTTCCTGGGCCAGCTGGCTGTAGTAATCGTGCTCACGTGACAAAGCCAGAAAAATGGCATTGGCTGCGACGCGTTTGCCGTTTTCCTGCAGGGCGCGCGCGCGCCAGTAGCGCCAGACAGGCTGGTCGCGGCTGGCATCGCCCATGCTTTCGATCGCACGTAGCACCGCTTTCCAGTCGCCGGCCCGGAGCGCTGCGCGCGCCCACCATTCGCGCTGGAAATCGCTGAGCGCCACGTCACCCGCCTGCTGGTACCAGTCCAGCGCAACTGTTTCGTGACGGCGCGCGGCCCAGGTGGCAAGGCGCCCCCAGGCCGTGTGCAACTCCACCGGGTTGAGTTGCGGTGCCCATTTGCGCAGTACCTGCTCCGCCTGGTCGGAGTCGCGCCTGGCCAGCTGGTCGAGCGCGTAGAGCGCGATTTCGCGGTCGCCGCGACGAGCCAGATCGAGGTTGCCCGCGTTCAGCAGGCGTGCCGGGTCGCGGCTGGCCTGATCCAGCAATGCGGCGCTCGGACGTTGCGCTTCGGGCAGGGCATTCGACACCACCTTGGCCACGTTGAGATTGCCCGCTTCCAGCGCCAGACGGAAACGGCGCCAGACGTCTTCCGGACCGATCAGCCCGGCCTCCATCAACTGCGTGAACAGGGGCGTACAGACCGTCGGCATGTCGCGTCCGGTAAACCACAATGAAATTGCCTCGCGCTCATGGCTGCGATTGCCCAGCGCCCATTCCGCACGGTAGGCGTAGCATTGCAGCG
>DATCTE010000294.1:0-6964 GCA_036568085.1 Thiobacillus sp. | reverse complement strand
CGGCAGGAAATACCGCCGGCTGGAAAACGGCGCAAAGAGCGCGATGCCGAGCCCGCCGTTGGTCAGCGCATCCAGCAGCCCGTGCGACGCAGCACTCGGCAGCAGCACCCAAAACGCGGTCGGCACGTCCACCCCCAGCGTCGGCGCGAGCAGCGCACCCACGTCCGCCAGCGCCACGGCAAACGGCAGCGAATGCGTGATGCCGCGATGGCCGAACGGATGATCGTAGGGAATGCCCAGCCACAATCCCAGCGCGTCGAGGTCGGGCAGCACCGCGCAGATCAGCGCCAGCGCCATGAGCCCCGGCGGCACGATGTCCGGACCCAGCGCCACGCTCAGCGCCAGCGGCACGGCAAGATGGGAAAGCGGCGTGGCCAAGCCCGTCACCCACGCCTGGCGTCAGCCGGACGAATGCGGATTATGGCTTGCGCCCGGGTTCGGCACAGCGGATGATCGCCGCGTTGGTCTTCAGCTTCAAACATCGACGCATGTCGCGTCCCTGCCGCCGCGCCGGCTTGCTCGGGGCCATCTGATCCTGGGCCTGTGCCATGGCCGGCGCCGCAGTGGTTTCAGCCGGCGTGGCGACCGCGCCCGGCTCGGTGTCCTGCCCCATTGCAACACCCGCCGCGCACAACAGCGGCAGCAGCATCAACCCGATTTTCATTCTCATAAGGCCTCCTTGAATACGTGATGATCGCGCATGCCGGAAACGCGTGCCGGCACAGTCATGCCCTTCCATGGTAATCGGAACCCGCTCCGCTCACCGCTCACCGCTCACCGCTCACCGCTCACCGCTCACCGCTCACCGCTCACCGCTCACCGCTCACCACTCACCACAGTCAGACAGACGAGCAGAATCTTGACGAATTTCGGCATCCGCTCGCATGGCGTCCCGGTTCGCTATTTCGCACTGCCAGCCGGATAGCCCACGGTTTGCGCGAGGATGATGCGCTGATGCCTCGCCAGCCCGAGGGCAGCGCCCAGCGCCTCGCGATCGAGCAGACCACGCACCACCACCGCCAGGTCGGCCGACGCGCAATAGAGATAGACGTTCTGCGCGATGAAGCCGGCGTCGGCGGCGCTATAGAACGCCTTGTCTTCGGCGCTGGCCCCGCTCATCCGGTCGAGGTCCGCCACGTACACCAGGTTCACCGGCGCGGTCGCCACGAAGTCCTGCACGCCTGTCAGGGGGCGGATGTCGCCCGCGACGACGAGCTTCAAGGTATGCGTCGGCGGATCGTAGCGATAGGCGCCGTCTGCCGTCGCCACGTACACGTCGATCTCGCGCCAGTCGTGCGCAGAAGGCGCGGTGCGTGCGCCCGTGTCAGGCCGGTTCACGCCGCCTGCCGCCCACAGCAGGTTCGACAGCACCTGCGGCGGCAGCGCCCTGCCATCGAACTCACGCGACGAATGCCGTGCCTTCAGCGCCCGCATCAGGGGTATGCCGCCCACCGTCTCGGGCGACGGCAGCCTGATCGCGCCGAGTTCCTGCGCCAGTCCCGTTCCCATCGTGCTCATCATCAATATCCCCGCGATTCGCCAGATCCCCATGGCCGTTTTCTCCCTGGCGAAAACAAACTGCTCATTTCAATCTAGCTGCGCGTCGACGCGGAGCAAGCCGCATCCGGATAAAACCGCCTATTTTTAAAGTCGATCGACACCCGAGGAGAACGATGATGGCTGTTGTGAATATTGGTCACTACTACGCCGAGTGGATGCCCTCCGGCTCGCCCGACAAATCCGGCCGCGGACGCATCATCCTGCGCAGCGCAACCCGCCTGACCGAGCTGTTCCGCCTGACCAACCTGGGTTCGGAGGACTATCGCAACCTGCTCCACATGCTGCAAACCGAAAAGCCGGTGTTCTGGGACACCGAGGCGGGCTGGCTGCGCACCGCGCATCCGCAGATGCACGACGCGGAGCCGGTAGGGGAACAGGAAGGCAACTAGGAAGCAGATGGCCCGACCCATCCGGCCAAGGCAATCAGGTTGCGCGTGTGCCCTTGCAGTCCGGGTATCGCGTGCAGCCCCAAAATACCTGACCTGCATTCGCGCCGCGCCTGGCTTTGCGCTTCACCATCCGGCTCTGGCATTCCGGGCAGAACGGCGCGCCGGTCGTCATCACGCTCAGCGGGTCCCGGAAAATCCTGGCGGGCGGCACGCTCACGCCGCGAATCAGCGCATGCAGCGCCTTGCCATCCATCAGTTCGACATTCCTGCCGCGGGCAAACGCCTGGGCCTCCTCCGTAAACACGCCGGACGTCACCACGAACCCGCCGGTTGCGCCCTTCGCCGCCATCACCCCGTAGAGTTCGCGCACCGTGTTCACCCCCACCTTGAGGGCACGCCACTGCTTGCATTGCACCAGGAAGGTCTCGCCTTTCAGTTTGAGCACCAGATCGACCCCGCCATCGGCACCGCCACCCCCCGTCCCGGTCACCGCGTAGCCCTTGCGCAGGAAAGCTTCGCCCACCAGGGCCTCGAACTGCCGCCAGCTCATGGCGTTGAGCGCCCCCTGGTCCGGGCTGCCCGCCACCTGCGCATGCAGCGCGCGGCGCGTGGTGCGCCCATAGGCCGACACGGCAGCCCCCAGCAGGAAAACGAACGGCAGCACATACTGGCCAAAAGCGGCCAGCGTCTTGAGAAGCGTCTGACCAGCGAATGCGGCCATTTTTCCGGGCTGGACGACCGCCGTCACTTCGCTGGCAGCCACGCTGTGCAGCCCGACATACGCGGCAACCGCGAGCAGCACACCCGCCCACCAGGGCAGCTTGCTGCTCAGCTCGATCCCGTCTTCAACAGGGCTTGGTTTTCGGCGTGCCAATCGATCGTCCCGTCAGGTTGAACATGGTGCGAGGGGTTCTATTTCAGCAAATGGTCCCATTCCTCGATCGGGATCGGCTTGCAGAACAGGAACCCCTGATAGGCCAGGCAGGCATTCTGCAACAGAAAATCCCGTTGCGCCTGGGTTTCCACCCCTTCGGCGATCACCTGCAAACCCAGCGACTGGCTCATGGCCATGATGGCCCGCACGATGGCGGCATCGTTCTGGTCCTCCGTCACGTCGCGGACGAAGGATTGGTCGATCTTCACCTGATCCAGGGGCAGGCGCTTGAGGTAGGACAGCGACGAGTAGCCGGTGCCGAAATCATCCAGGCAGAAACGCACCCCCAGCGCATTGAGTTGCTGCATCCGGCTGATCACCGCATCGATGTTTTCGAGCACCACGCTCTCCGTCAGCTCGAGCTTGAGCCGGGCCGGATCGATGCCGCTCGAATCCAGGCTGCGCTGCACCGTGGCCACGAAATCGGGCTGGTGGAATTGCCGAGCACTGACATTGACCGCCATCTGCAGGGGTCGGGTGCGTGGATCGCGCTCCCAGGCCTTGAGTTGGGCGCAGGCCGTATCCAGCACCCACTGGCCGATGGGCAGGATGAGCCCGGTCTCCTCGGCCAGCGGGATGAACTCGGCCGGGGAAATCAGCGCCCGGTTCGCCGGCAACCAGCGAATCAGGGCCTCGGCGCCGATCAGCTCGCCGTCCTGATCGATCTGCGGCTGGTAGTAGAGCCGGAACTCGCCCCTGTCCAGCGCCTGGCGCAGCGCCGCCTCCATCTCCATGCGCGAATCGATGGCCGCCTGCATGGCCGGGTTGAAGAACCGCACCGCGTTGCGTCCGGCACCCTTGGCCTGGTACAGGGCCACGTCGGCCTGCTTCAGCAGCATGTCGACCGATGCACCCTGCCCCTGGAACAGGGTCAGGCCGATGCTGGTCGTGCCGTGGTATTTCGTTTCATTGATGCTCAGGGTATAGGGCTGGTTGAGTTCGAAGCGCACCTTTTCGGCGATGATCTCGGCCTGGTTGGCCGCGTGCTGCTCATCCTGGCCCAGGCCTTCCAGCACCACCACGAATTCATCCCCGCCCAGGCGACACACGACATCCTCCTGGCGCATGTGGGTGACCAGGCGCTGGGCCACCTCGACCAGCAGCCGGTCGCCGACATCGTGGCCCTGCGTGTCGTTGAGGGTCTTGAACTGATCCAGGTCCAGGATCAGCAGCGCGCCGAACTCGCCGCTGCGATCGCTGGCGCTCACGGCCTGGCCCAGCCGATCCATCAGCAGGCGCCGGTTGGGCAGCCGGGTGAGCGCGTCGAAATAGGCCAGGTTGCGGATCTGCTCCTCCACGCCCTTGCGCTCGGTGATGTCGCGCACCAGGCCCAGCACGTACGCCTGTCCGGAAAATTCAAAATAATTGGCGTTGACTTCCACCGGGAAAATACTTCCATCGCTGGCCTTGTGGCGGCTCTCGAATGTCATCGTCTTCTGGGTCTTGAGCTGCTCCCAGAAAGCCTGCCACTGCTCCGGCTGCGTCACGTCGCCATCGACATCGATCACCTGCAGTGTCAGGAGCACTTCACGCGGCAGCCCAAGCGCCCGGCACGCCTCATCATTCACGTAGTGAAAGCAGCCTCGCTCGTCGGCCAGGTAGGCGGCTTCCTTCACATGGTTCAGCGCGAAATCCACCAAAGTCAATTGTTGGCTCGCGCGTTCGCTTTCGGTGATGTCGCGTGCGATGCCGAGCACGCCGAGCACGTTACCGCGCGTGTCCCGCAGGGGGGTCTTGACGGTTTCGAGCAAGGCACGGCGGCCGTCGGCAGCGAAGGTCACCCATTCCTCGTTCCGGATCGGCTGTCCGGCCGCCATAGCTTCCCTATCCTTCTGCTGAAAAAAGCGCGCCAGCTCGGGGGCGACAAAATCGAAATCGGTCTTGCCCACGATATCCGACTCACGCGCACCGAACAGACGTTCGAAAGCAGCGTTGCACATCTGGAAGGTGCCTTTCGCATCCTTGAGCCACACGAGGTCCGGGACGGTGCCCAGGATCAGATTCTTTTGCTGCTCGCTTTCTTCCAGATCGCGGGTGACGGTTTTCAGCTGGTCATGCTCCCACAACAGGGCGCTTTGCTTGAGCATCGCCAGGATGACGACGACCAGCGCGCCGATGTCGACGATGTCACTGACCCCCTGGGACACGCCTGAATGAGGGTCCGCCAGTTTGACCGCCACACCCGACAACACCACCGCCACCAGCGGCAGCAGACGCAGGAAGCCTTCGCACCAGCGCTCCCACAGGGCATTGCGGGAGGGTTCGACATGCCAGGCCAGCATCGCCAGCCCCATCCCCGTCACCGAGAAGGAAAACAGGCTGTTGAACCAGGTGCCGTCGATGGTCGTGCCATTCAGCGCCATCAAATTCCAGACCATCCAGCAAATGCCCGTGACCCCCAGGGACACCAGGAACAGCGCATAGCTCCAGGACAATTTCAGGCGCAGGGTCGGCACGGCAATCAGGCCGATGCAGGCCGCCGTGAACAGGCTGACCGGATACGCCACCAGCACGGCCAGGGGCAGCAGCGCCATCTCCCCGCGCCTGGGCAGATACAGCACCAGAACCAGCGTCAGGGCGGCAATGGCCAGGGTCGCGGCATCCAGCAGCAGGGTCTTGCGCTGGATACGGCCGGCCATGCGGAATGCCTCGATCAGCAAACCTGTCGCGACGCAGGGCCCCAGCCACAGATAGAACAGATCGGACGGCGACGGGAACCCGCTGTAGCCGACCGCCGTTTGCACGTCCCAGATGATCTGGCCAGCCGCGTAAGCCGTCAGGCCGACCGCCATCCAGCGCAGGCCCCGTGCGCTTTCGGCCTGCGCCGAACGCAGGCCGAGCCAGGCCAAAACCGCCGCCATGACGGTGCCTGACGTCCAGTGCAGGTTGTCGAAGAAGCGGACCCAATGCACATCCTGCGCGAAACGGATGCCCACCACGCCGGCCAGAAGACCGGTCACGCCCGCGATCAGCACCAGCCGCGCATGAGACAACGCGTTGGCCCGGCTATCCCGACTCGTCAATTCAGCATTCCCCCAATTCCTGTGGCGGCAAGCCTCTCCGCCATTTCCCGCATCGTGTTGCGACTCAACATCGCTATTTGTTCTGGATCCCTGCCTGTCCTGGCGCCGCGCAGCCGGCAAGTGCAAGATTAACGGATAAAACCATTCCATGTGCAGGGTAATTCGATCCCGGATGGGACAGGCGGGAGAAGCGGAATGTCTCGCGTCGCGACCGGACCACAGCCAACGGCGTGTATTCAGCCGGGTTCGTTTTTGGCGAGGCGGTCACGGTGCCGGCTCAGCAGATGCATCGCGGCGGCGATGAGCACGATCGCGAGGAACAGCGCATAGGGGGCGTACTGGTTGACGGTTGCCGCCCACACGTTGAGCTCGTTCAGCAGCAGCGCCCAGACGCCGATGGCGACATAGGTCGCCATCAGCACCACGGCCAGATTCACCCAGGGGCGCAGGCCGATCAGAAATCCGATGATCGCCCCCACCACCGGGCCGGTCATCCAGAACGGGGCAAACACGAAAACGAACAGACCGGCGATGCCGAACTTTCGCACCATTCCACCGCGGGACTCCGCGGCACGGTGGATGCGCGTGATGAAAGGCTGCAGCGTTCGCAGCTTGATCAGTTGCCGCGTGCTCAGCACGAACAGCGGATAGATCACGAGAACCTGGATGGTCTCGATCAGGATGTTGAGGGGCACCACGTGGGTATGATCGAAACCGTTCGCATAGCCGAAGGACATCCCGGCTTCCCGGCCGATGATCAGGTTCAGCCCGGTCATGATTGCGTAGGGAAGAACGCTGTCCGGAAACAGGTGCCAACCGATCCCGAACGCCAGCAGCATCAGGCCGGTCAGCGCGAGGCCGACGCCCAGCATCCGGCCTTCGGTGCTGGAAAAAAGCGTTTCATGCATACGGGTTCCCTGGTCTGTACGGACATGCGGGCAATTATGGCCTGAGTCCGATTATCGCCCGGAGCTAATCTGGTTTCCTGAGGACGTAGCGTCCGGTCTTCTTGCCGCCGACCTTCTCGACCAGTCCTGCCTCCAGCAGCGGATGGAGCA